>PULL01000293.1 GCA_003550945.1 Thioalkalivibrio sp.
ACGCAGCCCGCGCTCGGTGGGCCGCCGGATACCGGGGTCGCAGTCCAGCAGCCCGCGCTCTCGCGCCTGCTGGAGCACCGGCTCGATGGTTTTCAGTGGCAGGCCCGTGCGCTCCTGGAACAGGTCCGCGCTTACGCCGCCGGGAAGCCGCAGCGCATTGAGCATGAATTCGAAGGGCAGTGAGCGCAGCTCGACCGGGTTCTCGGTCAGCGCCTGCGGGTCGCGCAGGTAGGTCTCCGGATGCCGCGGCTTCAGCAGTCGCAGCACGTTTCCGGTCGAGGGCTCGGTGAGCTTGCCATGGGCTCCCGCCCCGATCCCGAGGTAGTCCCCGAATTCCCAGTAGTTGCGGTTGTGCCGGCATTCGTTTCCCGCCAATGCGTAGGCCGAAACCTCGTAACGAGTATAGCCGGCACGCTGGAGCAGGGCCTGCCCCTGTTCGAAGAGTTCGTCGATCCGCTCCTCCGGTGGCAGTTTCGGAGGACGGGCAGCGAACAGCGTGTTCGGTTCCAGCGTCAGCTGGTACCAGGAAACGTGGCCCGGGGCGAAGTCGATCGCCGTGCGCAGGTCGTCGAGTCCCTGCTGCACCGACTGCCCCGGCAGGCCGAACATCAGGTCCAGGTTGAGCCGCTCGAATCCGGCGTGTTGCGCCTGCACGATCGCCGTACGGGCTTGTACGCCGTCGTGGATTCGACCCAATCGCTGCAGCAGAACCGGATCGAAGCTCTGGATGCCGAGCGACAGGCGGTTGATCCCCGCCTCGCGGTAATCGCGGAAATGTCCCCGTTCCGCGGTGCCGGGGTTGGCCTCCAGTGTGATTTCCAGGTCTGGCCGCCAGGGCAGAAGGGCGCGCAGCCCCGACAGCAACTCATCGATGGCTGTGGGCGAGAACAGGCTGGGCGTTCCGCCACCGATGAAGATGCTCTCGAGCCGTCGGCCCCAGACCCGGGGCAGCTGCGCTTCGAGATCCTGCAGCAGCGCCGCCACGTAGGCGCGCTCCGGCAGATCGCCGCGCTGCTCGTGAGAGTTGAAGTCGCAGTAGGGACACTTGCGCAGGCACCAGGGCAGGTGCACATACAGCGCCAGCGGAGGCGGATGCCGCAGCCCCACGGTGCGCTCCGCGCCCAACGCCGGCGTCATCCCGTCAGGCATGCTCCAGACGCCGGCCCAGCCGTTCCGCCATCGCCCGCACGGCCTGGCCCCGGTGACTCAGCCGGTTCTTCTCGGCGTTCGGGAGTTCGGCGGCCGTGCAGCCGCGCTCCGGCAGGTAGAACACCGAGTCGTAGCCGAAGCCGCGGGTCCCGGATCCGGTCTCGGCGACGCGGCCTTCCCAGTGGCCCTCGGTGATGATCGGCGAGGGGTCTTCCGCGTGTTCGAGGAAAACCATCACGCAGCGGAAGCGTGCGCCGCGCTCCTCGGACGGCACCCCCTGCAGTGTCGCAAGCAGCTTCTCGTTGTTCATCCGATCGTTCCCGTCCGGCCCGGAATAGCGGGCGGAGTAGATGCCCGGTTGCCCGCGCAGGAAATCGACCTCGATCCCGGAATCGTCCGCCAGGGCCGGCAAGCCGGTGTGCCTCGCGGCGTTGCGTGCCTTCAGGATCGCGTTCTCCACGAAGGTCAGCCCGGTTTCCTCGCACTCCTCGACCTGCCACAGGGACTGGGGCACGACGTCGATGCCGATCGGGCGCAGGAGCTCGGTGAGCTCACGGATTTTCCCGGGGTTGCCAGAGGCCAGCACGATGCGTTTCATCTTCGTTTCGAGCCTTATCGTGTGAATTCAGCCATGGATCGACACGGACCTACACGGAGAAAAGAGTCAGCGAATGGCCATTCGATGGCTTTCTGATTCATTCCGTGTCTTTCGGTGTTCTTCCGTGGCCCGTTTTCATCCTTCGGTTTGCCCCGGCTGTCGGCATGAACGTTAGCAGTGGGTTCGTTCCCGCGGTTGATCACGCGGCGAGTGCCTCCTGCTGTCGCAGGATGATTTCGCGTATGCCTTTCTCCCCGAGTTCGAGCATCGCGTCGAGTTCATCGCGGCGGAAGGCGTGGCCTTCGGCGGTTCCCTGGATCTCGATCACGCCGCCGGCCTCGTTCATCACCAGGTTCATGTCGGTCTCGGCCTGGGAGTCCTCGTCGTAGTCCAGGTCGAGCACCGGCACGCCCTTGAAGATCCCGACCGAGACCGCCGCCAGCTGACCGTGCAGCGGGTTCTTTTTCAGCACGCCGGTCTTCAGGCAGCGTGCAACCGCGTCGCACAGGGCCACGTAGCCGCCGCTGATCGCCGCGGTCCGGGTGCCGCCATCGGCCTGCAGAACGTCGCAGTCGATAATGACCTGCCGCTCGCCCATCGCATCGAGATCGACCACCGCGCGCAGGGCCCGGCCGACCAGTCGCTGGATCTCCAGCGTGCGCCCGCCCTGCTTGCCGCGCGCCGATTCGCGCACCATGCGGTCGTGGGTGGCGCGCGGCAGCATGCCGTATTCGGCGGTGACCCAGCCGCGCCCCTTGCCCTTGAGGAAGGGCGGGACCCGGGTCTCGACGGTCGCGGTGCAGAGCACCCGCGTATCGCCGAACTCGACCAGCACCGAACCTTCGGCGTGGCGGGTGAAGTTTCGCGTGAATCGAACCGGTCTCATCTGGTCCGCTTGGCGGCCGCTGGGGCGCATAGGCTGTCCTCTGATCTGAACTGAGCCGCGCAGTATACGGGAGCCGATCGGGATACGCGTTTACAATGGCGGTGCAAGCGAAGATCAACACCGCAAGGATACCCCGATGACAGCCAGTATGACCGGATTTGCGCGCTACTCCACCGAGTCCGGGGGGCAGTCCCTGGTGTGGGAGATCCGGAGCGTGAACCATCGCCACCTGGACCTCAGGATCCAGTTGCCCGACAGCCTCAGGGTGCTCGAAACCGAAGCGCGCTCAGTGCTGCAGCAGTCGCTGGGGCGGGGCAGGGTCGATGCCGTTCTCCGGTTGGAGACCGACCCCGCCGTGGACGAGATCCGTTTCGACCGCGCCCGCGCGAAGGTTCTGATCAAGACGCTGCGCGAGATCGACCAGATGATGGTCAACGGGGCGCGGGTTCCGGCGCTGGACGTGCTGCTGTGGCCCGGCATCCTGCAGCGTGACGAGCCGGTTGATGTCGATGCGCTGCGCAGCCCCGCACTGAAGGGGCTGGAAGCGGTCATCGACGGCTTGCGCGCGATGCGGCAGGCGGAGGGGGAAGCCTTGCGGCAGACGCTGGAGACGCGGCTGGACAGCTTCGCCGAGCTGGTGCGCCAGATGCGTGGACGCCGTGTGGACGTGCTGGAGGCGCAGCGCGAACGGCTGCGCAGCCGGATCGCCGAGCTCGATCTCGCGCTGGACGCCCAGCGCCTCGAGCAGGAGGTCGCGCTGCTGGCCCAGCGCCTCGATGTCGACGAGGAACTGGACCGTCTGGATGGGCACATCGCCGCGATGCGGGAAATCCTGGCGCGCAACGAGCCGGTCGGCCGGCGTCTCGATTTCCTGATGCAGGAGTTCAACCGGGAGGCGAACACCCTCGGTTCCAAGTCGCACGACCTCGAAACCACCCGCGTCGCGATGGAAATGAAGGTTCTCACCGAGCAGATGCGCGAGCAGATCCAGAACATCGAATAGCCGTGGTTCGTGCCGTTCCCGGCTGGGTCCTTGAAAACACCTCCGCAATCCCCAGATATCTGTCAGACAGAAAACCGACCGACATTGGAGGTGACATCATGACTTTAATGCGCTACGAACCCTGGAGCCTGTTGAACCAGCTGACCCGCGAGATCGAGCGACTGCACGAGTCCGGCGGCCGCGAGGAACCCGCGATCACCGCCGACTGGAGCCCCGCAGTGGACATCCGCGAGGAACCCGATGGCTACGTGCTGCACGCCGACCTGCCCGGCGTCGAACCGAAGGATATCGACGTGCACATGGAGAACGGCGTGTTGACCATCCGTGGTGAGCGCAGGCACGAGAGCAAGGAGGAGCGGGAAAACTACAAGCGCGTCGAGCGCGTGCGCGGCAGTTTCTTCCGGCGTTTCGCGTTGCCGGATACCGCGGACTCCGACAATATTTCCGCTCGCTGCCAGAATGGTGTACTCGAGGTCAGGATTCCGAAGCAGGCCAAGGTACAGCCGCGTCGGATTTCGGTCGAAGGCTGACCGGGCCACGGGCCCGTACCCGTACCCGTTCTGACCGGCGCGCCGTCCGTTTTTGCGGGCGGCGCGCCGCCCGCGTTGTGCCTGAAGGTATCGGGCTTGCGCGCCGATGTCTGAATGGAGCATCGCGCGCAGCGCGCAGGTCATTCCCCTCTTTCGCGAGCGGGGGAGGGTTGGCGAAAGGGAGCGATCGCGGCGCTGCGCCCGGCCGTTTCACCTTTCGGGGTGGCGCGTGTCGCGATGATCGTTCATCGAAACCAGCAGGCTGACGGGACCGTCTATGGAGTTCAAGGACTATTACAGGATTCTGGGCGTACCGCGCTCGGCCAGCCAGGACGATATCAAGAAGGCCTACCGGCGGCTGGCGCGCAAGTACCACCCGGACGTCAGTTCACAGCCTGACGCCGAGGTCCGTTTCAAGGAAATCAACGAGGCTAACGAGGTGCTCGGTGATCCCGAGCGGCGCAGTGCCTACGATCGCCTGGGTGCGAACTGGCGGGCCGGTCAGGAGTTCCGGCCGCCACCCGGATGGGCAGGACGCACCGCCGGTGGTGCCGGGGCCGGGCAGGGTTTCGACGGCTTCTCGGATTTCTTCGAGTCCCTGTTCGGCGGTCGTGCGGGCGCGCGTCGCCGCGGTGCGGGCTTCCAGATGCGTGGAGCGGACCGCACCGGGGTCGCGGAGATCACGCTGGACCAGGCGCTGCATGGGACCGAGGTGACCGTGAACGGCGGGTCGGGCGAGACCCGGCGCGTAAGGATTCCCCCCGGCGCGCACAACGGCACGCGCCTGCGGGTGCGCGGCCAGGGCCAGCCTGGCGCGGGTTCAGGCAAGCCCGGTGACCTGCTGTTGGAAATCCGCGTGCGCCCCGACCCTCGCTACCGCCTCGAGGGTCGGGACCTGCACCGTGACATGCCGATCACACCCTGGGAGGCCGCTCTTGGCGCGACGATCGAGGTGCCGACCCCGCAGGGCATGGTGCGCCTGAGGATCCCGCCCGGCACCCAGTCGGGCAAGTTGATGCGCCTGAAGGGTCGCGGGCTTCCCGGCAAGACGCCGGGCGATCTCTACCTGCGGCTGATGATCGAGGTTCCGCCCGCGGAGGAGGCGGGCCAGTGGTACGAGGAGATGGCGAAGACTTCCGGTTTCCGTCCGCGCGCCCGCCTGCGGCCGTGACGCTGGGAGTTGCCAAAAGACAACGGGTTTCAACCGCCGCTTCGCGCTCCCGCTCAACATGGCCCGCGCGGTGCAGGGGCACCGGGCCGCTCAGTGCCCCGGCGTGTTCTGCTCGACCCAACGCTCGGTGCCGTCCGTGAGCCGTTCGCGCTTCCAGAACGGTGCCTCGTGTTTCAGGCGCTCCAGGATTTCGGCACAGGCGTCGCGTGCGGCGACGCGGTGGGCGGACCACACCGCGACCAGCACCAGCGTTTCCGAGGGCTCGACCGCACCGACACGGTGTGCGACCTCGCAGGTGATCGAGGGCCAGCGCGCTTCCGCCTCCGCGACGATGCGCTCCAGTTCGCGCTCGGTCATGCCCGGGTAGTGTTCCAGGAACATCGCCCGGATGTCCTCGGCCTCGTTGAAATCGCGCATCCGCCCGGCAAACACGCTGCAGGCGCCGAGGCGTTCCAGCGGCAGTTGCCGCTCCCGTTCCCGTACCAGCGCCCAGGGGTCGAAGGGGTGGTCGAACAGCCGGACCGCCACGTCTCTACCCTCCGGTCACCGGCGGGAAGAAGGCCACCTCGTCGCCATCCCTGACCGGGGTGTCGAGGCGGGCGTGCGCCTGGTTCACCGCTGCCATCAGGCGGGTGGGAGGGTCGCCGTGCAGGTGTTGCCAGAGGTCGCCTACGGTGCGCAGTTCTTCCGTGGGCGCGATCTCGTCGCGGTCACGCCCGATGTCTTCGCGCAGGCGTGCGAAATACTGAATCGTGATCGTCACTTGGTGGCCCCTACACAACAGCGGGTCGGTCCCGCATTATAGCCGCATGACCGAGTTCACACATTTTGACGACTCCGGGCAGGCCCACATGGTCGATGTTGGAGCGAAGCCCGTGACCCACCGTGTCGCGATCGCCGAGGGTCGGATACGGATGCAGGCGGAAACCGCCGACCGGATCCGTGCGGGCGATCATCGCAAGGGAGACGTGCTGGGTGTGGCCCGGGTGGCCGGGATCATGGCGGCGAAGCGCACCGGCGAGCTGATCCCCTTGTGTCACCCGATCGGGCTTACGCGCGTTACGCTGGAACTGGAAACCGGGGCGGATCACGTGCGTGTGCAGGCGACCTGCGAAGTGCAGGGCCAGACGGGCGTCGAGATGGAGGCGCTCACAGCGGTGACGGTGGCGTTGTTGACGGTTTACGACATGTGCAAGGCGGTTGACCGTGGGATGCGCATCGAGGGCGTCCGGCTGCTCGAGAAGCACGGCGGCCGCAGTGGCAGCTGGTTTGCAGAGACCCAGGCGGGAGAAAAGGAATGAAATGGATCGTGCGTTTGCTGGGGCTGCTTGGCGTGCTGGTTCTGCTGGCGGTGATCGTCGGCGTCTACCTGGTGGTGACCTTCGATCCCAATGCCTACAAGGACCGGATCGAGTCCAGGGTGGCAGAGGCCACCGGGCGCGAGCTGACCCTTGCCGGTCCTATCGAGCTGACCCTGTTCCCCTCGCTGGGTCTGCGGCTCGAGGACGCGCGTCTCGCCAATGCCGAGGGCTTCGGAGACGAGCCGTTTGCCGATCTGCGCGTGATCGACCTGGCGGTCGCAGTTCGGCCTTTGCTCCGGGGCGAGATCGAGGTACAGCGCATCGAGGCCGACGGCGTGACCTTCCGACTGGCACGGGACGCCGACGGCCGCAGCAACTGGGATGATCTGCTGGAGCGGATGGACGCCGCGAGGGACGAAATGGTGGATACGGCGCAGGGGAATTCCGCACCGGCAGGTCCTCCGCGCTTCGCGCTGGACGATCTGGAGATCGCGGGACTCGATGTGACCGACCTGCGCGTTGAATGGGACGATCGCCTGACCGCAACGCGCGTGCTGCTCGCTCCGGTGAACCTGCAGCTGCGGGGATTCCGGCCCGGCGTCGAGACACCAGTGAAGCTGGACGCCTCGGTGCGCGCCGATCAGGCGGATGCCGCGCCCGTCGAGGCGGATCTGCGCCTGGACGGGCTGCTGAACGTCGACCTGGTGGCGAACCGCTACGCGCTGCGTCGGATCGGTTCCGTCCTCGATCTTCGGCATCCGGCGCTGGATCGGCAGGTCAGCGCACGGCTCGAAACCGACCTGGTACTGGATCTGGAGCAGTCCGTTGCGCGGGCCGAGCGCCTGTCCGCGCATGTCTCGGACCTGAACCTCACCGGCCTGATCGAAGTGCGCGGACTGGACGAAGAGACGCCCACGCTGCGGGCGGACCTGCGCAGCAACACCTTCAACCCCCGCGTGTTGTTCGCGAGCCTGGGCCTCGACGCCCCGGAAACCACGGACCCGGAAGCACTCACCCGTATGGCGCTGGACCTGTCGGTCTCCGGCAGTCCGCAGCGTTTGGAGGTGAATCCCTTCCTGTTCACGCTCGACGATTCCAGCCTGCGCGGCGAAGCCGGACTGGATCTCGGCGGCGCGCGCCCCGCGGTGCGCTTCGACCTCGCTGGCGATCACCTCGACCTCGACCGCTACCTGCCGCCGGAAGTCGAGCAGGCCCGAACCGCGGACGTGCCGGACGTGCCAGGAATTCCGGCGGAGGACATTCCGATCGATCTTCCCGCCGAACTGATGCGCGCGTTCGATCTGGACGGTCGGCTTCGGCTCGGGGGGCTCAAGCTGTTCGGGCTTACGCTGGAGGACATCGAGCTGACCCTGCGCGCCCGTGACGGCGAGTGGCGCGTGGAGCCGTTGACCGGCAGCGGCTACCAGGGGCAACTGGAAGCCCGCGCCACCGTCGATGCCCGCGGCGCGGTGCCTCGTTACGCGGCCGCGATCGACCTGCGTTCAGTGGCTATCGCTCCGTTGCTCGAGGCCCTGCTGGAGGAGGAATCGAGGCTGCTCGGCACCGGCAACCTCGCGTTGGACATCCGTACCGCCGGCGCCAGCGTGAACGCGCTGACGTCCAGCCTGAACGGGGAAGGTGAGATGCGCTTCAGCGACGGCGCGGTGCGCGGCATCAACGTCGCGCGCATCATCCGCCAGGCCGAAGCGCGGGTGCGCGGCGAGACCCTGGAGGAAGACGACGAGCCGAACGAGACCGATTTCACCGAGCTCCGGGGGACCTTCCAGATTCGGGACGGCGTCGTGCGAAACGACGACCTCGCCGCCAACTCGCCCCTGCTGCGCGTCGCCGGTCGTGGCTCGGCCGACCTCAATGCGCGCGACATGAACTACCGCCTCGACACGACACTGGTCGCGACGATCGAAGGTCAGGGAGGACGCAGCCTCGAGGATCTGCGCGGTCTCACCCTGCCGATCCGCATCAGCGGCACGTTCTCGGAGCCGAGCTTTCGACTCGATCTGGAGGAGGTCTTGCGCGAGCGGATCGACCAGCGCCTGAGGCGCGAGGGCGAACGGCTGCAGGAGCGTCTCCTCGATCGCCTCGGTATCGGCAACGGGAATGGCGGTGATCAGGATGCGGCCCCTGACCGTGATGCGGAACCCAGAAGCCTGGAACAGCCACTCGACCGGCTGCGGGAGCTTCGCCGGAGTCTGCGGTAACTCCGATGGGGCAGGCTGCCATTCCTGACGATGAAAGCTCCCTCCCCCGCCTGCGGGGGAGGGCCGGGGTGGGGGCGCAGCGCTCGCCCTCGCCCTCACCGCCGGCCCCCGCCACTTTGCTCCGGGCATCCTGCCCTCCGCCCTTCGGGCCCGCCTCCGGCGGCTCGAAATCTGCTCCCGGCGGATTTGTCCCGCAGGCGGGAGAAGGGAGCAATGCGTGATCTTCACGTTCACACTGCCGCGCGGCGGCTGGCTCCTGCCCTCGCTGCTTGTGTTCGTGCTGGCGACGGATGCCCTTGCTGAGGCTGATATCGAGGTCGACTTCGATGGTGCACGGCTGGAATTCCGCTTCGACGCGGTCCTGCGTGCGTCGCCGGAGCACGTCGAGGCGATTGTGCACGACTACTCCAGGCTGGATCGCGTGCTGCCACTGGTGGCGGAGAGCCGGTCGCTGGGTGCGGTCGATCAGGGTCTTGAACGAGTGTTCACGCGGATGCGTGGCTGCGTGCTGTTCGTTTGCCGGGAGGTCGATCACGTCTTTGACGTCCGCGCGGTGCAGGGAAACTGGTCTTCGGGCATTACGGTGCCGGAACTCAGTAGCGTGCGTAGGGGCCAGCTTTCGTGGCTGATCGAGCCGGACCCGCGCAACTCCGCGTACTCGCGGATGCAGCTCTACGGGTATCTAGAGCCCGATTTCTCCGTGCCGCGTCTGCTGGGGCCGCCGCTGGTGCGGATGTGGGTGCGCTCGGAACTCGAGAGCAGCGTGCGTCGCATCGAGCGGGCGGCCCTGGCGCTCGCTGAGGCACGAGCCCTGGCCGCGGGGGTACGGTGAGCGAGTTCGCGACCCGTTTGCTGGCCTGGTTCGACGACCACGGCCGGCACGACCTCCCCTGGCAGCATCCACGCAGTGCCTACCGGGTCTGGGTCTCCGAGATCATGCTGCAGCAGACCCGCGTGGAGACCGTAATTCCGTATTTTCTTGCCTTCATCGAGCGATTTCCCGACGTTCGGGCGCTGGCCCAGGCGCCGGTGGACGAGGTTCTCCACCTCTGGTCGGGCCTTGGCTACTACGCCCGCGCCCGCAACCTGCACCAGGCAGCCCGCTTGCTGGTGGAGCGGCACGGCGGCGCTTTCCCGTCGGAACGGGACGCGCTGGAGGACCTCCCGGGAATCGGGCGTTCCACCGCCGCGGCCATCCTTGCGCAGGCCTTCGGGCAACCGGAGGCGATCCTGGACGGCAACGTACGGCGGGTGCTGGCGCGGCACGCGGGGATCGAGGGCTGGCCGGGCAGCCCGGGCGTGCAGCGGCGCCTGTGGTCTCTCGCGGAAGCGCGCGTGCCTGGGCTCCGCATGGCCGACTACACCCAGGCGATCATGGACCTTGGCGCCACGGTCTGCACCCGCAGCCGGCCCGACTGCGGGCAGTGTCCGGTTGCCGCGGATTGCGTTGCGCTCGCGCGGGACCGGGTTGCCGAACTGCCCACGCCGCGGCCGGGCAGGGCGCTGCCGGTTCGAACGCGCTGGGCGGGCTTGTTGCACGCACCCGAGGGCGTTTACCTCGAGCGGCGCATCGCATCCGGTATCTGGGGCGGACTCTATAGCCTGCCCGAACGCGAGCATTCCGGCGAGTTGTGCGACTGGATCCTGTCACGCTGGCCGGAAGCCCGGGCGATCGCGAGCCCGGTGAAGCGCATCGGACACGTGTTCAGCCATTATCGTCTGAATCTGCAAATCCTGCCGTTCCGGCTTCCGCCCGGCGCATGCGGGATCATGGATGGGGAACAGGCGATCTGGTATAACTCGCGACTCCCGGTTCGGGTCGGGTTGCCGGCTCCGATCGAACGTTTTCTGAGAGAGCATGGGAATCCCGAATAATGGCGAGAACCGTTAACTGCGTTTGTCTGGGCCGCGAGGCGGAGGGGCTGGCCTACCCGACCTATCCCGGCGAGCTGGGGAAGAAGATCTTTGCCAACGTGTCGAAGGAGGCGTGGCAGGCCTGGCTGAAGCACCAGACCATGCTGATCAACGAATACCGGTTGAGCCCGGTGGAGCCCAAGGCGCGCAAGTTTCTCGAAGAGGAGATGGAAAAGTTCTTCTTCAAGGGCGGTTCTCAGCGGCCCGAGGGATTCGTCGATCCGAACCAGAAGAACTGACCCGTATCCCTTCCGCCTGGATGTCGCGGCGCCGGCTTGACGGCTGTCCGCCTTGCCGGTCTAATACGGCCCTTCGCCTCGAGGCGAACATTTCCCGAAATCCGGCCAGGTAGCTCAGTTGGTAGAGCAGGGGACTGAAAATCCCCGTGTCGGCGGTTCGATTCCGTCCCTGGCCACCATTTCGATTCAATGATCTGGCCCGCTGCGTGCGGGCCTTTTCGTGGTGCGCCCAGCATGGGCGCACTCCTGCGGGTGTAAGTCCCGCCGTAAGTTGATCACAGCG
>PULL01000133.1 GCA_003550945.1 Thioalkalivibrio sp.
ACTGCTGCCTTTGGCGTCGTGCTGGCCTGTCAAAGGGCCCGTGACAATCGCAGCGACGCGTGGCGGCCGGCCGTGGATGCGGCGATCGAACGCCTCGCGGCGGCCCGACCCACCGCGGTAAACCTTTTTTGGGCGCTCGACAGGATGCGCGCAGTGCTGGACTGCTGCGGGTCCGCCGCAGAGGCCTGTGTCGCGACCCTTGGCGAAGCCGGGGCAATGCTCGAAGCCGACATCGCCGCCAACCGGCGCATGGGGGCCGCCGGAGCCGCGCTGATCGAACCGGGGCGCGCGGTGTTGACGCATTGCAACACCGGCTCGTTGGCGACGGGCGGTTTCGGGACCGCGCTGGGCGTGATCCGATCGGCCTGGGGCGAGGGCCGGATCACCGAGGTCTTCGCGGACGAAACCCGGCCGTGGCTGCAGGGATCGCGCCTGACTGCCTGGGAACTGCTGCGCGACGGGATACCGGTGCAGCTGTTGTGCGAAGGCGCAGCCGCGAGCCTGCTCCGTTCCGGCCGAGTGGGCTGGGTGATCGTGGGGGCGGACCGGATCGCCGCCAACGGGGACACCGCGAACAAGATCGGCACCTATGGACTGGCCCTGCTGGCCCGGGCCCACGGCGTGCATTTCATGGTGGCGGCCCCGGTCAGCACCATCGATTTCGCCATCGAGAACGGCGCCGCGATTCCGATCGAAATGCGCCCGGAATCGGAAGTGCTCGCGCTGGGCGGGCATCCGGTTGCCGCGCCCGACGCGCGCGCGTGGAACCCCGCTTTCGATGTGACCCCGGCATCGCTGATCGACGCGCTCGTTACCGAGCGAGGGGTGGTGCACGGGCCCAACCGCGAAGCCCTGGCCGGGCTAAGGCCGCGCGCCGGGGGTTGACTGCAGGGGCGCACGCACTGCAGTGGCCGCCGTATGGTAGTATTGCGCGTTTACCATCCCCGGAAATCCCCGCACGCTGATGGCTGAATTCGCCAAGGAAATCCTGCCGGTCAACCTCGAGGACGAGATGCAGCAGTCCTACCTCGATTACGCGATGAGCGTGATCGTGGGCCGGGCGCTACCGGACGTTCGCGATGGGCTCAAGCCTGTGCACCGGCGCGTTCTTTTCGCGATGCGGGAGCTTGGCAACGACTACAACAAGCCCTACAAGAAGTCGGCGCGCGTGGTCGGTGACGTGATCGGCAAATACCACCCGCACGGCGACACGGCCGTGTACGACGCGATCGTGCGCATGGCCCAGCCGTTCTCGATGCGCTACATGCTGGTGGACGGGCAGGGCAACTTCGGTTCGGTGGACGGCGACGCCCCGGCGGCGATGCGCTACACCGAAGTGCGCATGGCGCGCATCGCGCAGGAGTTGTTGGCCGACATCGACAAGGAGACGGTCGACTTCGTCGACAACTACGACGGCTCCGAGCGCGAGCCGTCGGTACTGCCCGCGAAGTTCCCCAACCTGCTGGTCAACGGTTCCGCCGGCATTGCGGTGGGCATGGCCACGAACATACCGCCGCACAATCTCGGTGAGGTGGTCGACGCCTGCGTGGCCCTGATCGACGACCCGGAAATCGGGATCGACGGCCTGATGGAGCACCTGCCAGGGCCCGATTTTCCGACCGCGGCCATCATCAACGGCGCCGACGGAATCCGCGACGCGTACCGCACCGGTCGCGGCCGGGTGTACATCCGTGCGCGCACGCACACGGAGCCGCTGGAGGGCGGACAACGCGAGGCGATCATCGTCACCGAGTTGCCCTACCAGGTGAACAAGGCACGGCTGATCGAGAAGATCGCCGAACTGGTAAAGGAGAAGAAGCTCGAGGGCATCAGCGAGCTGCGCGACGAATCCGACAAGGACGGCATGCGCATCGTGATCGAGCTCAAGCGCGGCGAGATGCCCGAGGTGGTGCTGAACCACCTGTTCATGCACACGCAGATGCAGAACGTGTTCGGGATCAACATGGTCGCGCTGGTCGACGGCCAGCCGAAGCTGCTCGATCTGCGACAGATCCTCGAAGCCTTCCTGCGCCATCGGCGGGAGGTGGTTACCCGGCGCACCATCTTCGATCTGCGCAAGGCCCGCGAGCGTGCCCACGTGCTGGAGGGCCTCGCGGTTGCGCTCGCCAACATCGACGAAGTGATCGCGTTGATCCGCGCGGCGTCCAATCCGGCCGAGGCCAAGGCCGGGCTGCTCGCGCGCACCTGGGAACCGGGCGCGGTGACGGCCATGCTCGACCGCGCGGGTGCCGATGCCTCGCGTCCCGAGGACCTCGCGGCCGGTTTCGGCCTGTCGGAGCAGGGCTATCGATTGTCCGAGGCCCAGGCGCAGGCGATCCTCGACCTGCGACTGCACCGGCTGACCGGGCTCGAGCAGGAAAAGATCCTCGAAGAGTATCGGGAACTGCTCGATCTGATCGAGGATCTGCTCGACATCCTCAGCTCGGGGGAGCGCCTGCAGGAAGAGATCCGCAACGAGCTTCTCGCGGTGCGCGATCAGTACAACGATACCCGCCGCACTGAGATCCGCGCCGCCCACGCCAACCTGACACTGGCCGACCTGATTGGGGAAGAGGATGTAGTGGTCACGCTGTCGCACGCGGGATACGTGAAATATCAACCCGTTACCGCCTATCGAGCCCAGCGCCGGGGTGGCCGGGGCAAGGCCGCGACAAGCTTCCGGGAAGAGGACTTCATCGATCGTCTGGTGGTCGCGAACACCCACGACACGATCCTGTGTTTCTCCAGCCGCGGGCGTGTGTACTGGATCAAGGTCTACGAGTTGCCGCAGGGCAGCCGAGCGTCACGCGGGAAGCCCATCGTGAACCTGCTGCCGCTGGAATCCGGGGAACGCATCAACGCGATTCTGCCGGTCCGGGGGTATGCGGAGGATCAGTTCGTGTTCATGGTGACCGCGGCGGGCACCGTGAAAAAGACACCCCTGACCGACTTCTCGCGGCCACGCAGCACGGGCATCATTGCCGTCGATCTGCGCGAAGGGGACCGGCTGGTGGACGTCGCGCTGACGGACGGATACCGGGACGTGATGCTGGTGACCTCGGCAGGCAAGGCGGTGCGCTTCTCGGAGACGGACGTACGGGCGATGGGCCGCACCGCCTGCGGCGTGCGCGGCGTGCGCATGGACGAGCCACATCAGGTGATCGCGCTGCTGATCGTGGACGAGGGCGCGGCGCTCTTCGCCAGCGAGTTCGGTTTCGGGAAGCGCACCCGCTTCGATGAGTTCCCGCTGCACCGCCGGGGGGGGCAGGGCGTGATCGCCATCCAGTGCGGGGGCCGGAACGGACATCTCGTGGGTGCGGCACGCGTACTGGACGACCAGGAGGTGATGCTGATCACTGACGGGGGCACGCTCGTGCGCACACCGGTGGACCAGATCCCGATGATCGGGCGCAACACCCAGGGCGTGCGTCTGATCCGCCTCGCGGAAGACGAGCGGCTGGTGGAACTTGCGCGCGTGGAGCGCCTGCAGGGTGAGGACGGGCCCGAAGACGGTGACGGGGTCGACGACCCGGAACCCGATGCATCAACACCCAGGGGAGACGCCGGGGCCGAGACGCCCGCGGCCAATGGAGATCAGGAATGAATCGAGTGTTCAACTTCAGCGCCGGTCCGGCCGCGCTCCCGGAGCCCGTGCTCGAGCGGGCCCGATCGGAGTGGATGGATTTTCGCGGCTCGGGAATGTCCGTGATGGAGATGAGCCATCGCGGCAAGGTGTTCATGGAAGTGGCGGAAAAGGCGGAAAAAGACCTTCGCAGCCTGCTCGCTGTGCCGGACGACTACGCCGTGTTGTTCCTGCAGGGCGGCGCCACCGGGCAGTTCGCGGCGGTGCCCCTGAACCTCCAGCCCGGCGGTCAGGCGATGGACTACGTGGACACGGGGGCCTGGTCCGGCAAGGCGATCAAGGAAGGGAAGAAATACGGCCCGGTGAACGTGGTCGCCAGCAGCAAGGACGGTGGCTACACGTCGATTCCGGACCCGGCCGGCTGGAGCCTGGATCCCGGTGCGGCCTACGTGCACTTCACCCCGAATGAAACCATTGGAGGCGTGGAGTTCCACTACGTACCCGACACCGGAAACGTGCCGCTGGTCGCCGACATGTCCTCCACGATCCTGTCGCGCCCGCTGGACGTCTCGCGGTTCGGCGTGATCTACGCGGGTGCGCAGAAGAATGTCGGGCCTGCGGGGGTCACGCTGGTGATCGTGCGCGGGGATCTGCTCGAACGCGAGTCAGGCCCGGTCCCCGCATTCGTGGACTATGCGCTCCAGGCGAAAAACGATTCGATGTACAACACCCCGCCAACGCTGGCCTGGTACCTTTCGGGCCTGGTCTTCGAGTGGCTGCTGGAGCAGGGCGGTCTCACCGCGATGGCGGAGGTCAACCAGCGCAAGGCTGCGAAGCTCTATCACTTCATCGATAACTCCGAGTTCTATCGCAACCCGGTGGAGGTGTCCGCGCGTTCCTGGATGAACGTACCCTTCATACTGGCCGACGCGGCGCTGGATGGCAGTTTCCTTAAGCAGGCGACCGAGGCTGGCCTGTCCGGGCTGAAAGGACACCGGTCGGTGGGGGGCATGCGGGCGAGCATCTACAATGCGGTGCCTGAGGCCGCGGTCGATGCGCTGATCGAATTCATGGCCGATTTCGAGCAACGTCATGCCTGAGCAGAGTGCATCCATGTTCCGCATCCAGACCTTCAACAACATCGCGGTTCGCGGCCTGGACCGATTCCCCCGGGAGCATTACGAGGTCGCTTCGGGCCTCACTGATCCCGACGCCATCATGCTGCGCTCGCACAACCTGCACCAGACGCCGATCGCCGACTCGGTGAAGGCGGTGGGGCGCGCGGGCAGCGGCGTGAACAATATTCCGGTGGAGGCACTGTCGGCACGGGGCGTTGCGGTGTTCAATGCCCCCGGGGCGAACGCCAACGCGGTCAAGGAACTGGTGGTGGCCGGCATGCTGCTCGCTGCCCGCAACCTGATCCCGGCGGCGGCGTACCTGAAGGGGCTGGACGTCGGCGATCCCGAGTTCGTGAAACGGGTCGAGGACGGCAAGAAGCGCTTCGTCGGGTTCGAGCTCCCGGGGCGCACCCTCGGGGTGATCGGGCTCGGGGCGATCGGGGTCAAGATCGCCAACGCCGCCCGCGCACTGGGGATGAATGTGGTGGGTTACGATCCGAAAATCACCGTCGAAAGTGCCTGGCGGCTGGAGGCCGATGTCGAGCGTGCTCGCACCGTCGACGCGGTGGTCGCGAACGCCGACATAATCACCTTCCACGTGCCACTGAACGACCAGACCCGGAATATTCTGGATGCGACGCGCGTGCGCTCCCTGAAACCCGGCGCGATCGTGATCAACCTCGCTCGCGAGGGCGTGGTCGACGACGCGGCGGTCTGCGCGGCGCTGGACGAGGGGCATATCCACGCGTTTGTCACCGACTTCCCGACGCCCGCGCTGGTCGGCCACCCGCGCGTGATCACGCTGCCGCACCTCGGCGCATCGACCGTCGAGTCCGAGGAAAACTGTGCGGTGATGATCGCCGACCAGCTGCGCGATTACCTCGAGAACGGGAACGTCCGCAACGCGGTGAACCTGCCGAGCCTGTCGCTGGAGCGCAAGGGCGATACCCGCCTGGCGATCGTGAACCGGAACCTGCCGGACCGGGTCGGACAGATCTCAAGGGCGCTTGGGCAGAAGGACGTGAACATCGTTCACATGGTCAACGAGTCCCGCGGTGACCTCGCGTACACGCTGCTGGATGTCGAGGGCGCGATCGACGCCGGAACGGCCGAGGCGATCGCCGCGATCGACGGGGTCCTCCGCGCACGGGTTCTGTAGTGACGGACTCGGCCGAACTGGAACGGTTGCGCGAGCGCATCGATGGGATCGACGCCGAGATCCTGCGCCTGCTGAACGAACGCGCGCAGTGCGCGGTGGATGTCGCGGCCGTGAAACGGCGCCAGGGTGATACCGGTTTCTACAGACCGGAACGGGAGGCGGGAATTCTCCGCCAGGTGCGCGAACAGAACACGGGCCCGCTGCCAGGCGAGGCCGTGGTGCGCATCTTCCGCGAGATCATGTCGGAATGCCTGGCGCTGGAAGAGCCCCTGGTGGTGGCATTTCTGGGCCCCGAGGGGACCTTTACCGACCTCGCAACGCGCAAGCATTTCGGGCAGGCTGCCACGCTGCAGCCGCTGGCATCGATCGACAGCGTGTTCCGGGAAGTCGAGTCGGGCCGGGCCCACTTCGGGGTTGTGCCGATCGAGAACAGCACCGAGGGTGTCGTCACGCATACGGTCGACTGTTTTCTGGAATCGCCGCTGCTGATCTGTGGCGAGGTGATCCTGCCGGTTCAGCATCACCTCCTGTCCCGCTGCGGGCGCGTGGAGGATGTCCAGGTGGTGATGGCCCATCCCCAGGCTCTGGCCCAGTGCCGACAGTGGCTTGACCGTGAGCTGCCCGGGGTCGAGCGGCGCCACGCCTCCAGCAACGGGCGCGCAGCCCAGGACGCCGCGGCGATGCCGGGAGCGGCCGCGATCGCCAGTGAAGTGGCAGCGGAGCGTTATGGTCTGCAGGTGCTGGCGCAGAACATCGAGGACCGTGGCGATAACACGACGCGATTTCTCGTGGTCGGGCGCGTGGAAGCGGGCAGGACTGGCCGCGATCGAACCTCGATCATGCTCAGCACCGCAAACCGTCCCGGCTCGCTGTTCGGGTTGCTGAAACCCATCGCCGATGCCGGCATCAGCCTGACCCGCATCGAATCGCGGCCTTCGCGCTGCGTGAACTGGGACTACGTGTTCTTCCTCGACTTCATCGGGCATCGGGACGAGCCGGTCGTCGCCGGCTGTCTCGACAAGCTGCGCGAGTCTGCGGAAATGGTGAAGATCCTTGGCAGTTATCCGCAGGCGGCCACCTGATCGCGTGCGCGACTGTCCACTCCAACCTGGCCGCCAGGGCGCTGGACCGTTGCGGCCGTCGTCTACGGGATGGCAGGAACATGGCTGATTTTGCTGCACTGGCGGTGCCGGGCGTGCAGGCCCTGCGCCCTTACGAGCCGGGAAAGCCGGTGGAAACCCTGGAGCGTGAACTGGGAATCCGCGAGGCGGTGAAGCTCGCGTCGAATGAAAACCCCCTGGGCCCCAGCCCACGGGCCGTGGAGGCGCTGCGCACCGGGCTGGGAAACCTGCACATTTACCCGGATGGCAACGGATTTGCGCTGAAGCAGGCGCTGGCGGAGCGGCATGGGGTCGACCCCGAGCAGGTCACGCTGGGCAACGGATCCAACGAGGTGCTGGAACTCATCGCGCGAACCTGGCTCGCACCCGGTCATAACGCGGTCTATTCGCAGCACGCCTTCGCGGTCTACCCGCTCGTGGTGCAGGCAGTCTCCGCCGAGGGGCGGGCGGCCCCGGCGCATGCCGCCGACTCGGAACAGCCCTACGGGCACGACCTCGAAGCCATGGCGGCACGGGTCGACCACAACACCCGGGTCGTGTTCGTGGCGAACCCGAACAACCCCACGGGGACCTGGCTGACCACAGAAGCGCTGGAGCGCTTCGTCACCGGAGTCCCGGCCGAGACCCTGGTCGTGGTGGACGAAGCCTACGCCGAATACGTCGAACAACCGGACTACCCCGACACCACGCAGTGGCTGCGGCGGTTCCCAAACCTGCTGGTCACCCGCACCTTTTCAAAGATTCACGGTCTGGCCGGCCTGCGGCTGGGCTATTCGGTCTCCTCGGCGATGGTCGCCGAACTGCTGAACCGGGTGCGCCAGCCGTTCAACGTAAACGCGCTCGCGCAGCAGGCGGGGCTCGCGGCCCTGCGCGACACCGCTCACGTTGCGGCGAGCGTTCAGGTGAATCGCGAGGGCCTGCAGCAGGTCGGGGCGGGTCTGCGCGAACGCGGGCTGGACTTCATACCGTCGGTTGGGAATTTCGTCACCTTCGACGTGCGCCAGCCGCCCGGTCCGGTCTATGAGCGCCTGCTGCGGCAGGGTGTGATCGTGAGACCGGTGGCGAATTACGGCTTACCCACCCATTTGCGGGTGACCATTGGCACCGCGATCGAGAACGAGCGTTTCCTGAAGGCGCTCGATGTCGTGCTGACGCCGTGATCGACCGGCTGGTCATCTTCGGGGTCGGCCTGATCGGCGGCTCTTTGGCGCTGGCACTGCGGGCGGCGGGTGCGGTGTCGGAAGTGGTCGGGTGCTCGCGCTCTGCCGCGAACCTCGAAGAGGCCCAGCGCCTGGGCGTGGTCGACCGGTGGACCACCGATCCCGTGCAGGCCTGCGAGGGGGCCGACGTCGGGGTATTGGCGGTACCGCTCGGATCGATGCAGGGGCTCTCGCAAGCCATTGCCGATCACTGGCCGGCGCAGGCCGTGCTGACCGATGTTGGGAGCAGCAAACAGGCGGTGATCGATGCCGTGCGCGCGGGCTTTGGCCGCCTGCCGCGCAACTTCGTCGCCGGGCACCCGATTGCAGGCACCGAGCGCAGCGGCGTAGGGGCGGCGTTCGGCACGCTGTTCCAGAATCGCCTGGTGATCCTGACGCCGGCCGACGAGACCAGTCCGCTGGCTTCCGAACGGGTGGCCGAAATGTGGCGAGCTACCGGGGCCCGGGTCGAGTTCATGACGCCAGCGCATCACGATCATGTGCTGGCCGCGACCAGCCACTTGCCGCACGTGCTCGCGTTCGCATTGGTGGAATCCCTCGCACGGATGAGCGAGAGCGATGAAATCTTCCATTACGCAGCCGGCGGGTTCCGCGACTTCACGCGGATCGCGTCCAGCGACCCGGTCGTCTGGAGGGACATCTGTCTCGCCAACCGGGAGGCGATCGTCGAAATGCTGGACCGTTTCAAAGGCGATCTCGAAGGCCTGCGCGAAGCGATTGCCCGCGGCGACGGGGCGGAACTGGAAGCACGTTTCGGGTTTGCCAAGGAGGCTCGCGACCGCTTCAGCAACAGCATGCAAGTACAACTGGACCAGTGAGCACGATGACCACGAGCTTCAGGGTGGAACCGGGTGGTTCCCTGCGCGGTGAACTCCGGGTGCCGGGCGACAAATCGATTTCCCACCGATCCATTATGTTCGGCGCGCTCGCCGAGGGACGCACCGAGGTCACTGGCTTCCTTGACGGCGAGGATTGCCTCGCGACCATTGCCGCGTTTCAGGCCATGGGTGTGCCCATAGAGCGGCCGGAGCGCCACAGCGTGATCATCGACGGGGTTGGCCTGCACGGGCTGCGCGCGCCCGCGGGCCCATTGGGCATGGGCAACTCCGGCACCGCGATGCGGCTGCTTTGCGGGGTACTGGCCGGGCAGTCCTTCGACAGCGTGCTGGTCGGCGATGCGTCACTGACCCGCCGTCCGATGCGCAGGGTCACCGAACCGCTCGCACAGATGGGGGCGAGGATCGATACCGCGGAGAACGGGACCCCGCCGCTGCACATCCACGGTGGCCGGAACCTGCACGGACACCGGCACACGCTGGCCGTGGCCAGCGCCCAGGTCAAGTCCGCGCTGCTGCTCGCGGGACTGTGGAGCGAGGGTGAAACCTGCGTCACCGAACCGGCCCCGACGCGTGACCACACCGAGCGCATGCTGCTCGGCTTCGGCTACGAGCTGCAACGGGACGGACGGCGCGCGTGCCTGAAGGGCGGTGGGCAACTGCAGGCCTGCGCGGTGGACGTTCCGGCTGACATTTCGTCGGCGGCCTTTTTCCTTGTGGGAGCGAGCATTGCGCAGGGCTCCGACCTGCTGCTGCGCCACGTCGGTGTAAACCCGACGCGTACCGGCGTGATTGATATCCTGCGCCTGATGGGGGCTTCGATCGAGGTGCTGGACAGGCGCGAGATCGGCGGCGAGCCGGTCGCGGACCTGCGGGTTCGCTGGTCACCGCTCAAGGGGATCCGGATTCCGCCGGAGCTGGTCCCGCTCGCGATCGATGAATTCCCGGCCGTGTTCGTCGCCGCGGCCTGCGCGCAGGGGGAAACCGTACTCACCGGGGCCGAGGAGCTGCGCGTGAAGGAAAGCGACCGGATCCAGGTGATGGCCGACGGGCTCTCCGCGCTCGGTGTCCGGTGCGAAGTGCTGCCGGATGGCATCCGGATCGAGGGCCGTGAAACCCTCGACGGCGGCGAAATCCAGAGCCACGGTGATCACAGGATCTCGATGTCTTTCGCGATGGCGGCGCTGCGAGCGCAGGGCGAGATCATGGTTCGCGACTGTGACAACGTGGCCACCTCGTTCCCCGGGTTTGCGGAGCTGGCCGGCGGCGCCGGATTGGGAATCGCGTCGACATGACGCCGGTCCTCGCGATCGACGGTCCCGGTGGTGCCGGCAAGGGCACGGTGAGCAAGCGCCTCGCGGAATCGCTGGGTTGGCACCTGCTGGATAGCGGCGCGCTGTACCGGTTGGTCGGCGTGGCCGCGCGAAAACGTGATGTCGAATTTTCAAACGACGCCCCACTGTCTGATATAGCAAGGAATCTCGACGTCGAGTTCCGAATCGTGGAGGGGGGAGAACTGGTCCAGACCTGGCTTGACGGGGAACCGGTCGATCACCTCCTGCGGACCGAGACGGCCGGCAGCGATGCCTCGGTGGTGGCGGCGATCCCCGCGGTGCGGGACGCGCTGCTGCAGCGCCAGCGCGATTTTGCCCACCCCCCAGGGCTGGTCGCGGACGGACGCGACATGGGCACAGTGGTGTTTCCGGAAGCCGATCTGAAGGTGTTCTTGACGGCCAGCGCGGAGGAACGCGCACAAAGGCGTTACAAGCAGTTGAAGGAACAAGGACTTAGTGCTAACCTTCGCGCCCTTCGGGAAGAGTTGGAGGCCCGTGACCGCCGGGATTCCGAGCGTGCCACGGCTCCGCTGAAGCCGGCCCCCGATGCCTGGGTCTTCGACACCACGGGCGTCGGCATCGACCAGGTGGTGGCGATGATCCGGGAACGGCTGGAAGGCGTGCTTTCGTCCCGTGGGTCGGCGTGATCGAAGGAACCGTGTTTTCAACGCAGCAGGCAGTCGATTTCGTGGTACATCGTCCCCGTCGTGACGGGGTGTTTTCAACCAAAACCCGGTTGTGGCATGTCGCCGCAGGCCGGTCAATCACAGGTTCAACAAATCCATGAGTGAAAGTTTTGCGCAACTGCTCGAAGAGAGCATGGCCTACACCCAGATGCAGCCGGGTGCCATTCTCAGTGCCACCGTCATCGAGGTGGGCCC
>PULL01000246.1 GCA_003550945.1 Thioalkalivibrio sp.
AGGAGTCGAACCGGCATTCGGGAAAAACGGGGCACGCAGTATCGCACCGACGAAATCGCGGCATAACCCGCCCACCGATCTAGATAGACCGGTGGATAGGCACCACCCTGTGAGGCCTGAAGGGGGGTCGGACCAACGCAAGCCATTGAAAACACGAAATAGATACCCTGTTTTCAGCGCCGAAAACGCCCTTACGGCGGCGTTTTCAACCCCGAAAACGCGCGCCCAGGCAATGCGGTCCCTGACCCACGGGCGACGCTGCGCCCCAAAAGCGCCGGAGCCGGAAGCGAGGGATCACCGCCATCTCCCGAGGGGCACCAGCCGCGAACCAGACCCGATCGTGCTTATCGGCCCCTTTTTGCCGGCCAAAAGGCCCGTTTAAGGGTCAAAAAGCCACCAGTTTTGGGATGTTTTCCCCATGAAAACATGGGCTTGCCTTGGTCCGACCCCCGGGTGGCGTTAGCGGCGCCACCAGCGCCAGGTGAAGGTGCGGCAGGGGGGGCGGGGGTTTGCCGGGGGGGTGTCGGGCTGGCGATAGGCGAAGCTGACGAGTTCCTTCATGCGCTGGCGGTCGCAGATTTCCTGGCTCAGGTGCTGATCGCGCGCGACGGAGCGCAGGATGTGCAGGCGATCCTCCGGGCACAACTGCCGATCGACGAAGGCGTTGAGCATTTCTTCACTGATCGGTCGTTTGGACATCAGGTCTCCTTCGGGTTCTCTTCCTGCCGGCTTCCATGCAATTTGCAGGCCGGGAACGGAAGGCCAATCGCCGGGATAGGCGCTTGCCTTCTGGCAAAAGACGATCAGTGGCCGGTCTGCATTCCTCCGTTCACAAATATGGGCTGGCGAGAGCGTGCCTGCGCCAACGCCGGCTGGCGGCGAGGCGTCGGGGCTCAGTAAACTCGTGGCCCCAAAAACGACACCCGGAAGCGCCGATGAACGAAAACGACACTACGCCCCGAGGCACGCTCTACATCGTTTCCGCGCCTTCCGGCGCCGGAAAGACCAGTCTCGTTGCCGCGCTCTTGCAGGAACTCGAGGGCGTGGTTCTCTCCGTATCGCACACCACGCGCAAGCCGCGCCCGGGAGAGATCGACGGACAGCACTACCACTTCGTCAGCGCCGAACGCTTTCTGGATATGATCGAGGCCGGCGACCTGCTGGAACACGCGAAGGTCTTCGACAATTTCTACGGCACCTCGCGCGCGGCGGTCGAGGCCCAGATGGACGCAGGGCAGGACGTAATCCTGGAGATCGACTGGCAGGGGGCGCGCCAGGTGCGCGTTGCGATCCCCGAGGCACAGTCGATCTTCATCCTGCCGCCGTCGCGCACCGAATTGGAGCAGCGGCTGCGCGGACGCGGTCAGGACGACGAGTCGGTGATCCAGCGCCGGCTGCGCGACGCGGAGTCCGACAGCTCGCACTACGACGAGTACGGCTACACCGTGGTGAACAGCGATTTCGAGCAGGCGGTGCGGGACCTCGCGAGCATCTTCCGCGCCAACCGCTTGCGCACGCCCGAACAAGCGGCGCGCAACCGCGCAATGATCAAGTCCTTGTTGGCGGGGGCACCGCCCTCGGCGTAAGATGAAGGGCCGTAACTGACTCATTCTGGATTTGAAATGGCCCGTATCACTGTCGAGGACTGCCTCGAACACGTAGACAACCGCTTCGAGCTGGTGCTGATGGCCGCTCGGCGTGCCCGTCACATCTCCCACGGCAAGGAGCCGCGGGTGCCGGACGACAACGACAAGCCCACCGTGATCGCGCTGCGCGAGATCGCCGAGGGACTGGTCGGACCGGAAGTGTTCGACGAGCCGGACGAGCGCCCGCAGCCGCAGATGCTGGACTTCAGCACCATTCGGCACCTGGAGCAGCTGGACGCCGACGACCGCTGAACCCCTTCCGCCATGAGCTCCGCGCTTCCGACCGTCGGGGCCGTCGCCAAACCGTCCACCGACTCCTCGCGTTTCCTGATCAGCGACCTGTGCGCTGAGCTGGAGTCCTACCTCGAGCCGCAGCAGATCCACGAGGTCTACCGGGCCTACCTGTTCGGGGCGGAGGCGCACGAGGGCCAGACGCGGCAGACCGGGGAGCCGTATATCTACCATCCGCTGGCGGTCGCCCGGACCATGGGCGAGATGCGGATGGACCACAAGGCCATCGTCGCGGCGATCCTCCACGATGTGATGGAGGACACCCAGACCAGCAAGGAGCGCATCCTCAACGAGTTCGGTGCGGAGGTCGCGGAGCTGGTCGACGGCGTGTCGAAGCTCACGCACCTGCAGTTCCGCAGCAAGGCCGAGGCGCAGGCCGAGAATTTCCGCAAGATGATGCTCGCGATCACCCAGGACATCCGGGTGATCCTGATCAAGCTCGCGGACCGGCTGCACAACATGCGCACCCTCGGGGTGATGCGTCCGGACAAGCGCCGCCGCATCGCCGGCGAGACGCTGGAAATCTACGCGCCGATCGCGCAGCGCCTGGGCATGAACCGGGTCCGCCGCGAGCTGGAGCGCCTGGGCTTCGCGGCCAAGTATCCGTTCCGCTACGCGGTACTGGAAGAA
Source organism: Thioalkalivibrio sp. (assembly GCA_003550945.1). Taxonomy (GTDB): domain Bacteria; phylum Pseudomonadota; class Gammaproteobacteria; order Ectothiorhodospirales; family Ectothiorhodospiraceae; genus Thioalkalivibrio. Next base: position 2,568 of record PULL01000246.1, read on the forward strand.
GCGCTGCAGCGCGCCCGCGGCCACCGGCGCGAGCCGATGCAGAAAATCGAGGCCGCGATCACCCAACGGATGGAATCGGCGGAGATCGAGGCACGTATCTTCGGTCGCGAGAAGGGCATCTACAGCATCTACCGCAAGATGCAGGAGAAGCGGCTCCCGTTCCGGGAAGTGATGGACGTCTTCGCGCTACGCATCGTCGTCGGCGACATCGACAGCTGCTACCGCGCACTGGGCGTGGTGCACAACCTCTACAAGCCGGTGCCCGGACGCTTCAAGGACTACATCGCGATCCCGAAGTCGAACGGGTACCAGTCGCTGCACACGGTGCTGTTCGGACCGCACGGCAGCCCGATCGAGGTGCAGATCCGCAGCCACGAGATGGATCGGGTCGCGCAGAGCGGCATTGCCGCGCACTGGCAGTACAAGGCCGGCGACGACTCCGCGATCACTGCACAGACCCGCGCCCGCGAGTGGCTGAAGGATGTGCTGGAGATCCAGAACAACGTAGGCAGTTCGATCGAGTTCCTCGAGAACGTGAAGGTCGACCTGTTCCCCGACGAGGTCTACACCTTCACCCCGATGGGCGAGATCATGGTGCTGCCGCGCGGCTCAACGCCGGTGGACTTCGCCTATGCGGTGCACTCCGACATCGGCAACCGCTGCGTGGCCGCGAAGATCGACCGCCAGCTGGCGCCGCTGTCCGTGCGCCTGCAGAGCGGTCAGACGGTGGAAATCGTCACCGCGAAGGGCGCGCGCCCGAACCCGGCCTGGCTGTCGTTCGTGGTCACCGGCAAGGCCCGCTCGGGCATCCGTCACTGCCTGAAGACGCTGCAGGCCGACGAGGCCATGGTGCTGGGCCGGCGCCTGATGGAGAAGGCCCTCAGCACGCTCGGGCAAAGCCTCGGCCAGATATCCCCGGCCCGTCTCGACGAGGTGCTGGACGCGATGAAGCTGCCGGACATCGACGCGCTGCTGGTCGAGATCGGCCTCGGCAATCGCATGGCCACGCTGGTGGCCCGGCAGCTGGTGGGCCAGGAGCCTGCGGACGACGAAGAGGAATGCGACAGCACCGGCGCGGTACTCGCGGTGAAGGGCACCGAGGGCCTGGTGGTGAACTACGGGCGCTGCTGCCACCCGATTCCCGGCGACCCGATCATCGGGCTGCTTAGCGCGGGGCGCGGGCTCGTCGTGCACCGCGAGAACTGCCGCAACGTAGGGGAGCAGCGCGAACGGGCCGACCGCACGGTCGCGCTGGAGTGGTCGAACGAACCGGGCGCCGAATTTGCGGTCTCGGTGCGCGCGCAGACGGCCAACCGCCGCGGCGCGCTGGCCGAAATGGCGTCGGTGATCGCCGACCACGGCTCAAACATCGAGCACATCTCGTTCAACGAACGCGACGGCCACACCACCGCGATGACCTTCACGCTGACCGTCCGCGGCCGCCGCCACCTCGCACAGATCATCCGCTCCCTGCGCCGCCTGAACGACGTGCTGCGCGTACAGCGCAGCAAGGGCTGATCCTCCGCGGATTGCGGCGGAAGTCCCGCCGCCGGTATCGTGGCGGTTTCGGCCATCGCCCCAAGGAGGATTCACAGCATGACGCGCGAGATCATCAAGACCGACGCCGCCCCCGCCGCCATTGGCACCTATTCGCAGGGGGTCCGGGTCGGCGACACCGTGTACCTCTCCGGCCAGATCCCGCTGCAGCCGGCGACCATGGAACTCGTCGAGGGCGACATCGAAGTGCAGATCCGGCAGGTCTTCGACAATCTCGCGGCGGTGGCGAATGCCGCGGGCGCCACGATGAAAGATGTCGCGAAGCTGAACGTGTTCCTCACCGACCTCAGCCACTTCCCGCTGGTGAACCAGGTGATGAGCGAGTACTTCAGCGAGCCCTACCCGGCGCGGGCCGCGATCGGCGTCGCCGCGCTGCCCAAGGGCGCCGAGGTCGAGATGGACGCGATCCTGTACCTGCCGCAGTCCTGATCCGACCCGCGAAGCGCGACCGCGGCGAATGGATCTCGACGCTCCGCTGACCTCCTTCAAGGGCGTAGGCCCGAAACAGGCCGAGCGGCTCGCGCGCCTCGGCCTGGCGCACGCGCACGACCTGCTGCTGCACCTGCCGCTGCGCTTCGAGGACCGGACCCGGCTCACGCCCCTGGCGCGCCTGCGCGCGGGGACCACCGCACTGTTCGAGGGCACGGTCGAGGCCACCGAAATCGCGCATGGCCGGCGGCGCATGCTGCTGGTGCGCCTGGAAGACGGTGGCGCGCGCCTGGTGCTGCGCTTCTTCCATTTCGGCACCGCCCAGCAGCGCTCCTTCGCAGCCGGTGTGCGGGTGCGCTGTTTCGGCGAGGTGCGCGGGCTGCCCGGGGGCTTGGAGTGCGTGCACCCGGAATACCGGATCCTGCGCGGGCCACCGCCACCGCTGGAGCCCGCGCTCACCCCGGTCTACCCGGCCGCGGAGGGCGTTTCCCAGCGGCTGCTGCGCGACCTGGTCGCATCGGTGCTGCCGGAAGCACAGCGCCTGCAGGATGTACTGCCCGAACTGGAGGAGCAGGGTCTGCCCGGCTTGGCCGACGCGTTGCGCGAGCTGCACCAGCCCACCGCGTCGGCGGCCGAAGCCCCGCTGCTGGAACCCTCCGGATCCAATGGCCGAAGCCGCGCGCTGACCCGTCTGGTGCTGGAGGAGCTCTGTGCCCACCAGCTCGCGCTGATGCTGAACGCGGGCTCACGGCCGCAGGGCCGGGCGCCAAAGCTCAAGCCCGGTGGATCGCTTTGGCCGCGGCTGCTGGAAGACCTGCCGTTCACGCTGACCCGCGCGCAGGAGCGTGCGATCGCCGAAATTCGCGGCGACCTGGCGCGCGAGCTGCCAATGAACCGGCTGCTGCAGGGCGACGTTGGTTCGGGCAAGACGCTGGTCGCGGTGGCGGCCGCACTCACCGCGATCGAGTCCGGCTACCAGGTCGCGTTCATGGCCCCCACCGAGCTGCTGGCGCGCCAGCACGCGCGCAATCTCTCGGGCTGGCTGGATCCGCTAGGCGTCGGGCTGGCCTGGCTCGGCGGCCGTCAGCGCAAGGTCGAACGTGAGGCATTGCTCGAGGGGCTGGCCTCCGGCAAGCAGGAACTCGCGGTCGGCACCCACGCGCTGTTCCAGGAACAGGTGGCGTTCGCCCGTCTGGGGCTGGCGATCATCGACGAACAGCACCGCTTCGGCGTGCACCAGCGCATGGCACTGCGCGACAAGGGCAGCGGCCTGGTGCCGCACCAGCTGATCATGACCGCGACACCGATCCCGCGCACGCTGGCGATGTCGCTGTATGCGGACCTCGACCAATCGGTGCTGGACGAACGCCCGCCCGGGCGCACACCGGTGAAGACCGCGCTGATCAGCAGCGAGCGCCGCGACGAGGTGATCGAGCGCATCCGGGTGGCCTGCGGCGAAGGGGTGCAGGCCTACTGGGTCTGCCCGCTGATCGAGGAATCCGACGTACTGGAGGCGGAGGCGGCGGAGAGCACCACCGAACGCCTGCGTGCGGCGCTGCCGCATCTGCGCATCGAGCGGGTGCACGGGCGCATGAAGGGCGGCGACCGCGACGCGGTGATGGACGCTTTCCGCCGCGGCGAGATCGACCTGCTGGTCGCGACCACGGTGATCGAGGTCGGCGTCGACGTGCCCAACGCGAGCCTGATGATCATCGAGAACGCGGAGCGCATGGGCCTTTCGCAACTGCACCAGCTGCGCGGGCGGGTCGGACGCGGGCACCGGAGCAGCGCCTGCGTGCTGCTGTACCGACCGCCGCTGGGCGAGATCGCGCGCGAGCGACTGGAGGCGATGCGCCGCACCGACAACGGCTTCGAAATCGCCGAAGTGGACCTGAAGATCCGTGGCCCCGGCGAAATGCTCGGCACCCGCCAGACCGGCGACCGCGCCTACCGCGTTGCCGACTGGTCCCGCGACCAGGACCTGATGGACACCGCCACTCATCTCGCCCAGCAGATCTTACCCGACCGCCAACGCACCCAGACCCTGATCCGCCGCTGGCTAGGCTCCGCGGTGCACTACGGCAGCGTGGGATGACCGCCACCCCCGGCCCTTGTCAGCGCCGATACGGGTCCGGTGTGCCTGGGGGCGGGGGTCGAAAACGCTTGTAGGCCCAGTTGTACTGTTCCGGGCACTGGCGGACGAGTGCCTCGACCAGGCGGTTGATTTCCGCAGCCGCGGTGACCGGGTCGGGATCGGCGATCTCGGGGCCGGCCTCGAGTTCGTGGTAGCGGAAACCGCGACCGTACGGAAGCCGTTCGGCGAACGCGAACACCACGCGATCGTTGCGGCCGCGCAGCAGGCGCGGCAGCAGGGTCATCGTCAGCGCGGGTTGGCCGAAGAACGGGGCGAAGACGCCGGTGGCCCTGCGTGGGCTTTGGTCGGGCAGAAGGCCGATCATCTCGCCGCGGTCGCGCGCGGCCTGCAGCTGGCGCAGGCCCTGACGCGTGGCCGGAGCGAGGCTCGCGCCGGTGGAGGCGCGTGCCGTGCGAATCCAGCGGTCGATCTCGAGGATCCGGACGGGGCTGTAAAGGCTGGTCATCGGCCCGTAGCTGGCCGCGTGCAGGCCGGCGAATTCCCAGGAACCGAGGTGCGGGGCAACCAGGAACAGTGCCTGCCCCTCCGGCCGGGCACCCCCGGGGTCGCAAAGCGCCGGGTATCCGGCGAGGCGGCGCAGACGCTCCGGTCCAGCACGCCAGAGCCACGGGGCCTCGGTCAGCGCCTTGCCCATCTCCATCAGCGACCGGCGCGCGACCCTGCGGCGCCACCCACAGGCGTTCTCCGGGAAGCAGAGATTCACGTTGACCCGGGCCACGCGCGCCATTCGGGTGCGCGCGACCCAGGCCAGCCAGCCAAGGGTGGCCCCCACCGCATGGTTCACCGGCAACGGTAGCGCCGCCAACGCGCGCAGCGCGACGGCGATCACACGGTTACGCAATCCCGCCATAGGCGCTGCCCATCCAGAGTGGATTGATCCAAATGAGCCCGCGGCTTACCGCGGGCGGGGTGAGCGCCATTCCTTGGACAGGCACATGCAGGCTCGAGCCCCTGCGCTCCTGAAAGGGTTCAGGACGCCGATCGGAAGCAGGCCCGCGCCCGGGGAAGTCGACCAGCGCAAACGAGAGAGCTTTCATGGGCCGTCGTCCGGACCCAACCCGCCGCCGTCGCGCATCAGCGGATCCAAGGCGGTGCGCAGGTTCCTGAACAGGCGCGGGTGCTGGGCCTCCTCGCGGGCCAGCAACGCCTTCATGTATTCACGCTGGGTCGGCTTGGAAAAACAGGCGGGGCAGCTGTCCGGGATCACCGGGAGCTCCGCGGCGGTGGCGAAATCGCGGGTCTGGCGCTCGCGCGCGTAGACCAGCGGTCGGATCACGCGCAGGTCGCCGGCATCGATGCGATAGTGGGCCTTCATCGTGCGCAGCTGCCCGCCGTGAAAGGCGCTCATCAGGAAGCTCTCGGCAAGGTCGTCGAGATGCTGGCCCAGCGCGATCACGTTGTAGCCGTGCTCGCGTGCAGTGCGATAGATCAGTCCGCGCTTCATCCGCGAGCAGAAGGCGCAGAACGAGTCCTTGCCCATGTGGCGTTCGGCGAGTTCCGCGATGGGTTCGGAGACGAAGAAATACGGGATGCGATGTGTCGCGAGGTAATCCTGCAGGCGGGCAGGGTCGAAGCCTTCGATCTCGGGATCGATTGTCACCGCACCGACGTCGAAACGCACCGGCGCGCGACGGGCGAGATCGTGCAGCAGCCAGAGCAGTGTCAGCGAGTCCTTGCCGCCGGAGAGCCCGACCAGGATGCGGTCGCCCGCACGGATCATGTCGAAGTCGGCGATCGCGCGACCGGCGAGCCGGCGAATGGATCTCGGGACCTGGGGAGTGTTCATCGGGTGGGAACAGTACCGGAAAGGGGGCGGGTGGTCACTGGGCAGGCGCTGGGCAGCGCCCCCTCCCCAGGCCTCCCCCACAAGTGGGGGAGGGAGCTTTCTCCCCTCTCCCGATTGCGGGACAAAGTGGCCAAAGGCCGGGGGCAGATCAGGAAATCTGCCCGCGTGGCGCCGGGAGCGGATTTCGAACCGCCGCAGGCGGGCCCGAAGGGCGGAGGGCAGGATGCCCGGAGTAAAGGGGCCGGGGGTGAGGACCGGGGGTGAGGGGCCGGCTGCCCAAGCTCGATCATCCGGGGCGGGTCTGCAGCCAGAAGGTCACCGGTCCGTCGTTGATGAGTGCGACCTGCATGTCGGCGCCGAAACGGCCGGCGGCCACCACCGGGTGGGCGGCACGGGCCCGCGACAGCAGCAGGTCGAACAGCTCGGTGCCGAGCTCGGGAGACGCAGCGCTGCTGAAGCTGGGCCGCATGCCCTTGCGCGTGTCCGCGGCCAGCGTGAACTGCGGCACCAGCAGCAGGCCGCCGCCGGTGTCGCGCAGGCTGAGATTCATGCGCCCCTCCGCGTCCGGGAACACGCGGTAGCCGAGCAGCCGTTCCAATGTTCGGTCCACCGCGGCCGGGCTATCGCGCGCTTCCACCGCGACCAACGCGAGCAGCCCGGGACCGATCGCCCCGACCACCTCGCCGCCAATCCGCACGCTGGCCTCGGACACCCGCTGGATCAATGCAATCATGCCGCCTGCTCCCGGCCGGAATCGCCGCCAGGCTGCGGCCGGACTGGGTTAGCGTGGAATATAGCCACGGATACACACGGATGAACACGGATTTCGTTTGATTGACGCCCTATCTGTGTTCATCCGTGTGTATCCGTGGCTGGGATTGTCATCCTTCGGGCTGGCCCGGAGCCATGAAAGCTAACGTTGACGGTCATCATGTTCACGCCAGCCTCGCGGCCAGCGTGTCCGTGGCGGCGACCAGCTCGCGCGTGATGCCCGGTTCCGCGGCCGAGTGCCCGGCGTCGGGCACGATCCGCAGATCGGCCTGTGGCCAGACCCTGTGGAGCGCAACCGCCTGCTCCACCGGGCAGACCACGTCGTAGCGCCCGTGCACGATGTAGCCGGGGATCCCTGCCAGTCTGTCCGCGTCGCGCAGCAGCTGGTCCGGCTCCATGAAGCTGTCGTGCCGGAAATAGTGGCACTCGATCCGGGCCAGGCTGACCGCCACCGAGGGATCGGCAAAGTGGGCGACCACGGCCGGGTTCGGGCGCAGGCAGGAGGTGCTGCCTTCCCAGATCGACCAGGCCTGCGCCGCGCGTTCGCGTATTCCCCGGTCCGGCGAGGTCAGGCGTCGATGGTAGGCCGTGACGAGGTCGTCGCGCTCGGATTCCGGGATCGGTTCCAGGAAATGTGACCAGGCCTCCGGAAACAGGCGGTCTGCCCCGGACTGGTAGAACCACTGGATATCGCGGGGGCGGCACAGGAAAATTCCGCGCAGCACCAACCCCAGCACGCGGTCGGGATGCGCCTCGGCATAGGCGATCCCCAGCGTGGAGCCCCAGGACCCACCGAACACCACCCAGCGCCCGATCCCGAGCAGATCTCTCAGGCGCTCGATATCCGCGATCAAATCCGCGGTGGTGTTCGCCTCGAGCCCGGCGTGCGGAGTGGAACGGCCGGAGCCGCGCTGGTCGAACAGCACGATGCGGTAACGGGCGGGATCGAAAAAACGCCGGTGCCAGGGCTCACAGCCAGAGCCTGGCCCACCGTGCAGGAACACAACCGGCAAGCCGTCGGGGCTGCCACTCTCTTCCCAGTAAAGGCGGTGGCCGTGATCAACATCCAGAAAACCGTGCCGGTGCGGCTCGATCGCGGGGTACAAGGCGTCCATGAGCGGATTTCGGACTGGGTGGCCCACCAGTGTGGCGAAAAACCTGCACCCGGTCACGTGCCAGCGGCGACGGCTACACGGGACCCACTGTACGGAATCGGTTGGGAGGGCCGGAGTGAAGAGGATTCCGGATATGCCTCCCCGCGATCATTGCTGGACACTCACCCGGAAAGAGGAATTCCCGAGCACGCGCCCCCTTGAATGAAGACTTCGCGGATATTCTAGTGATATAAGTGTGGGAAGCCGCGCTCGAGGCGCCACGCAGCACACACGGCGACTCGAGTTCCGGCAGACTCCCGGGCCGGCGTCCATTATGCCCGCGGACCTGCCGAATCAACCCCGGAGCGGTGCGCCGGCGCAGCCAGCCGGTCGGGAAACAGCGGGACGGGCGTGCCCGATCTCCGTTTATAAGCAGAACGGGCCGTGCCACGAGCGCGGCCCGAACGAGGAGAAATCATCTATGAATTACAGACTGACTCGTTGGCTGATCGTCGCGGCGACCGCACTCGCATTCACCGCGAGCGGCGCCATGGCACAGGACCGCTCCGACTGGCCGCGCACCCTGACCGTCGGTACGGCCAGTGTCGGCGGCGTGTACTTTGTCTACGGCAATGGCCTCGCCAGCTTCATCGGCGAATCCCTCGGGATCAGTGCCAGCGGCGAGATCACCGGCGGCCCGGTACAAAACGCCACGCTGGTACAGATGAAGGAACACGACATCGGCCTGGTGACCATGGGCCCGATGTTCGAGGCGTGGAGCGGCAAGAGCGAACTGGCCCCCGGCTTGCCGCACACCGACGTGCGGGCGCTGTTCCCGATGTACGAAACCCCGCTCC
>PULL01000281.1 GCA_003550945.1 Thioalkalivibrio sp.
ATGTTGACCGCAGTGGCCGCCGCGACCAGCGTGCCGCAGACGACGCCGTGCGGGATCGGGAAAAATGCGCCCAGGGGCGATGCCAGGCCGTGCACGGAGCCGAGCCCCACCTGCGCCAGGGTGATCCCGGACAGCAGCGACGCATAGGCCATACCGGCGCGTGCATCGGCATTCCCTGAGTCACGGTAGAGGGGAATCAGGCTGTCGCGAGCCCGCGCAAGCCCGTCCAGCGCCAGCGCGTCGCAGAAAGCGTTCGCACGCAGCGAAACATAGGATTCCAGCAACTGGGTCAGCGCGTCCATGCCGTTTCCGGCGATGATCGCCGGTGGGCAGGTCACCAGGAAATCCGGGTCGACCACCGCGTACTGGGCCACCAGCCGCTCGTCGCGAAAGGATTTCTTGAAGCCCTCCGGGCCGTGCCGGCTCAACACAGCGTTCTTGGTCGCCTCGGAACCGGTGCCGGCGGTGGTGGGTACCGCGATCAGCGGGACCGCAGGCCCGCGATAGGGGCGCTCGGGTCCGACGCCTTCCAGGTGGTCCAGAACCGGGTTGCCCGGAAGCAGCAGGCCTGCAATCGCCTTGCCGGCGTCCAGCGCGCTGCCGCCGCCAATCGCGACCACCACCGAGATTTCCCGCCCCCGGTAGCGCTGCACCGCCGCGTCGATCGCCTCCGGCGACGGCTCTCCCGAAATTCGGTGACCAATCACGTCCAGCCCCGCCGTGGCGAACCCGGTCTCCAGCTCAGGCCAGAACGGGCCCTGCAACAGCGAGCGGCTGCCGGTGACCAGCAACACCCGGCGCCCGAAACCGGCGGCCAGGCGTGGCAGCCGGTGCCGCGCACCCGGACCGAACTCGATGCGTGGCAGACGCGCAATCGAAAATTCCATCGACATGCAGTCCTCCTTGTTCGTGCCGCTGCCGCGTCGGTGGCTGGCCGGGTTCAGATCAGACCCCGTTCCGCGAACGACAGCGTCTCGTCGGCCACGATCACGTGATCGAGCACGCGCACGTCCACCAGCCCCAGCGCCTCCTGCAGACGCCGCGTGATCGCTTCGTCCGCCCGCGACGGCTCGGCAACTCCTGACGGATGATTATGGGCCAGGATCACCGCCGCGGCATTGTGGTGCAACACCCGACGCAGGATTTCCCGGGGATGCACGCTGGCGCCGTCGATCGTCCCCCGGAACAGTTCCTCGAAAGCCAGCACGCGGTGCCGGTTGTCCAGGAACAGGCAGGCGAATACCTCGAACGGGTAGTCGCGCAGCCTTGCCGACAGAAACGCCCGCGTGGCCGCCGGCGAGGTGATCGCGTCGCCGCGTTCGAGCGTGGCCGCCAAATGCCGTCGACCCATTTCCAGCACCGCCTGCAGTTGCGCGAATTTCGCGGCCCCGAGGCCGCGCGCCTCGCAGAACGCGGGCTGACCGGCCTGCAGCAGCGGACGCAGGCCGCCGAAGTGGGTCAGCAGGTCCCGGGCGAGGTCCACTGCGCTCTTGCCGGCAACCCCGGTGCGCAGGAAGATCGCCAGCAGCTCGGCATCGGAAAGCGCGGCCGGGCCGCGCAGCAGGAGTTTTTCCCGGGGACGCTCGTCCGCGGGCCAGTCGGAAATCGCCATCACCACCTCCCTGTGGTCGTGTGTTCGGGAACGATTCTTACCACGTGTTCGTACGCGCGGGGAAGGGGCGCGACCGCGGGGGGCGGATTTGAAATCTGTCCCCCCCATGCCGTCAGACACCGCCTGGGGTAAGCTTCGCCGATGGAAACGGGAACCGAACTCAAGGTCCTGCTGGGCATCGGCGGCGGCATCGCGGCGTACAAGAGCTGCGAGCTGGTCCGGCGTCTGCGCGAGGCGGGCTGCGCGGTGCGGGTGGTGATGACGCGCGCCGGCGCCGCGTTCGTCACGCCACTCACTTTTCAGGCACTGTCCGGGCAGCCGGTCCGCGTCGACCTGCTCGACGCCGAGGCGGAGAGCGGCATGGATCACATCGCGCTGGCCCGCTGGGCGGACCGGGTAGTGATCGCACCGGCCACCGCCGACCTGATGGCCCGACTCGCCGCGGGCCTGGCCGACGACCTGCTGACCACGCTGTGCCTCGCAACCGAGGCGCCGATCCTGCTCGCACCGGCGATGAACCGTGTGATGTGGGAACACCCGGCGACACAGGCCAACCACCGCCTGTTGCAGCAACGCGGGGTTCGGATGGTCGGCCCGGAGTCCGGCGGACAGGCCTGCGGCGAGACCGGCGCGGGACGGATGGCGGAGCCACAGGCGATCCTGCATGCGCTGCTCGGGCCCGGTTCGGGGCCGTTGGCCGGGCGGCGGGTACTGATTACCGCCGGCCCGACGCAGGAGCCGATCGACCCGGTGCGATTCATCGGCAATCGCAGTTCAGGCCGGATGGGCGTCGCGCTGGCTGCGGCGGCGCGGGACGCCGGTGCGGAAGTCTGCCTGGTGCACGGCCCGATCAGCGTCGCGCCCCCGGTCGGCGTGAGGGCTGTGGCCGCCGACACCGCCGAATCGATGCACGCGGCGGTGCGAAGCAACCTCGACGGCGTCGATCTCTTCGTCGCCGCCGCCGCGGTGGCCGATTACCGGCCCCGGACCACGGCCGACCAGAAGCTGAAGAAGGATGCGGCCGAGATGGCGGTGGAACTGGTTCGCACCCCCGACATCCTGGCCGACGTCGCCGCGCGGCGCCCACGCCCGTTCGTGGTGGGCTTCGCCGCCGAGACCACGGACCTGCGGGGACACGCCCGCGCAAAGCTCGAACGCAAAGGCCTGGACATGATCGCCGCCAACGACGTCTCCGCCGGAAAGGCGATCGGCACGGCGCGGAATGCGCTGACCGTGCTCTGGCCGGGCGGGGAACGCCTGTTTCCGGAGCAGCCGAAAGACGAGCTGGCACGTGCGCTGATCGAACTGATCGCCACACGCATGTCCGGCGGCCCAACCACCGACACGAACTGAACGAGAGGGCCGGGTGATGCCCGTACCGGAAATCGCACTCAAGATCCTGGACCCACGCATCGGCCGGGACTTCCCCCTGCCCCAGCCGGCGACCGGCGGTTCGGCCGGTGTCGACCTTCGCGCGCTGCTGGAAACGGACCACGAGCTGGCGCCCGGCGAGACGCTGCTGATTCCGACCGGCATTGCGATCCACATCGAGGACCCGGGCTATGCGGCGCTGATCCTGCCGCGCTCGGGCCTCGGGCACAAATACGGAATCGTGCTGGGCAACCTGGTCGGGCTGATCGACTCCGACTACCAGGGCCCGCTGATGGTCTCCTGCTGGAACCGGGGCGACCAGCCGTTCCGGGTCACCGTCGGCGAGCGTATCGCCCAACTGGTGATCGTGCCGGTGCTGCAGCCGCGATTCATCGTGGTCGACGACTTCGCCGAGACGCATCGCGGCACCGGCGGCTTCGGTTCCTCGGGCCGCCACTGACCGATCCGCTCACGCTAGAATGCACGTCTGAACCGCTGCCTTCCGGATTTCCGATGGACAAGAACGCCGCCCAATCCGTCGCTCACGTACTGATCGAGGCGCTCCCCTATATCCAGCGTTTCGCCGGCAAGACCATCGTGATCAAGTACGGTGGCAACGCGATGACCGAGGAACACCTGAAGGCCGGTTTCGCCCGCGACGTGGTGCTGTTGAAGCAGGTCGGCGTAAACCCGGTGGTGGTCCATGGCGGTGGCCCGCAGATCGGCCAGCTGCTGAAGCGGCTCGGCAAGGTCTCGGAGTTCGTGCACGGCCTGCGCGTGACCGACCGGGAAACGATGGACGTGGTGCAGATGGTCCTCGGCGGGCTGGTGAACCAGGAAATCGTCGCGCTGATCAACCACTACGGCGGCAAGGCGGTCGGCCTGACCGGCAAGGACGGGCAGATGATCCGCGCCCGTCCGCTGCGCGAGATCAACGGCCCCGACGGCACGACCGCGGTCGATCTGGGGCTGGTCGGGGAGGTGGAGAGCGTCGACCCCGCGATCGTGCACAACCTCGACCGGAGCGCCTTCATCCCCGTGATCGCACCGATCGGCTTCGACCGCGAGGGTAACGCCTACAACATCAACGCCGACACTGCGGCGGAAAAACTCGCGGTGGTGCTGGACGCGGAGAAGCTCTTCCTGCTCACCAACACACCCGGCGTGCTCGACGCACAGGGCCAGCTGATCCCGCGCCTGACCGCGGCGGAAGTCGACGCGATGATCCGCAGCGGTGTGATCCACGGGGGCATGATCCCGAAGATCCACTGCGCGCTCGACGCGGTGCGCAGCGGCGTCACCGCGACCCACATCGTCGACGGCCGCGTCGAGCACGCGGTGCTGCTCGAACTGCTGACCAACGAAGGCGTCGGCACGCTGATCAGTCGCTGATACGATTGGCGTAAAAATACAGCCACGGAAGGCACGGAAAAGGGCCCAAGAGCCTTTTTTTGGCCACGGATGGACACGGATGGACACGGATGTTTGTTGATTGAAACCCTATCCGTGTGCATCCGTGGCTCCAATTCTCACCCTTCGGGGTGGCCCGCTGGGTCATGAAAGTTAGGTCAGGGCTGTGCCTGCGTCATCATCTGCTCGAAGTCCCGGATGTCTTCCTCGGCAGAGGCCATGATCTCCGCGTGCACCTCGCGCTGGCGACGCTGGAACGCCCACTCGCGGTGGATCCGTGATTCCAGATCCGCCAACTCGTCGCGGTAGCGCTGCATGGTCGCCTCGTCCACCTGCGCATTGTTGCGCATCTGCGCAGCGATGCGCTCGAGTTCGCTCTGCAGGGTCGACTCCTGCCGCTCGCTGAGCATCAGGGTGGTTTCGACCATCGCGAGCCGGCGGTCGCGCTGCTGCTTGATTTCGTCGATATTGGCGTAGGCGGCGCGCAGCTGTCGCGCCCGCGCCTGCCGTGCAGCAGCCTCGGCCTGGAGCCGCGCCTGTTCCTGCTCCCGCTGCTTCGCCTCCTGCCGCTCGCGCTCACGCGCCTCGGCCTCGCGCTCGCGGTCCGCCGCGGTGGGCGGGGCCGGCCGAACGTGGCGCTGGCGACCCTCGGCGTCGAGAATCCGCAATTCGCGGTCGGCCGCGGAAGGTGGCGGTGTCGTCGAGTAGTGCACCACGCCGGCGTCGTCCACCCAGCGGTAGATGCGCGCATCGACGGGTGGGATCAGCAGAACGACCAATGGCACCAGCACCGCCAATATGCGTATCGTCTGCTTCATGTTCCCCCTCGATCACGTCGGTCTGTTTCTGGTCGCGCTGGTGGCCAACGGCCTGTCCGCGCTGGCCGGCGGCGGCGCCGGACTGCTCCAGCTCCCGGCGCTGATCTTTCTCGGACTGCCGTTTCCGGTCGCCCTGGCCACACACAAGATCGCATCCGTAGCCTTAGGTATCGGCGCGAGCCTGCGACACTTTAAGCAGAGCACGTTCGAAAGTCGACGGCTGGCGCTGATTCTGGCCACCGGCCTGCCCGGAGTGGTGCTCGGGGCATTGCTGGTACTGGAAATCCCGCCCCGCGCCGGCGAGATCGCGCTCGGCATATTGACGATCGGGCTCGGCTGGTATTCCTGGCGCCGGCCGCAGCTCGGGCGGGAAACGGTGGTGGTTGCCGGGGGCACGGCGCACGCGCTGACTGGAGCACTGGGCCTGTTCCTGATCGGCATACTGAACGGATCGCTGACCTCAGGCACCGGCCTGATGGTCACCCTGTGGCTGGTGCGCTGGTACGGCCTTTCCTACACGCAGGCCGTGGCCTACACGCTGGTGCTGGTCGGCCTGTTCTGGAACGGAACCGGGGCCGTGGTACTGGGCACCCTCGGCGAGGTGCGCTGGGACTGGCTGCCGGCGCTGCTGGTCGGCAGCTTCATCGGCGGCTATCTGGGCGCAGCCATGGCCCACCGTTACGGCAGTCTGCTGGTGAAGCGGACCTTCGAGACCATGACCGTGCTGACCGGCGTCGGACTGCTGTTGCCCTGGCCCTGAGTGCGCGGATCAGGCGGCGTCGTGTCCGGCTTGCGCCGGGATGTCGCAGCGGTTCAGAAGGTCGAAGTATTCGACCGCCTCGAGGATGCCACGCGCGTGCATCGCCTCGGCGAAGTAGATGCGCTCGAAGCCGCGCAGCTTGTCCAGTTCCGGATGGTGATTGCCCACCACCACCCCCAGCAGGCGGCCGCGCAGCATGTCCTCGTCGTTGCCCGAATCGCCGGCGACCAGCACCTGCTCGAGCGGAATGCCCCACTTGTCGGCGACGTAACGCACCGCGAGGCCCTTGGAGGCCCGCACCGGCAACACGTCGAGAAACATGTCGTGCGAGTGGATCACGCGGGCGTGCAGGTCGGCCTGGTACAGCAGGCGCTCCAGCGCAGGCACACCCTCGAACTTCTCCGGGTCCACGAAGAAACTGATCTTGAACCGGCGCTGATCCACCTCCGGCTGCAGCGAAAGCCCCGGCTGTTCCAGCAGCAGATCACGCAGCTGCGCGGGCTGCCAGCGGTGGCTGATGTGCTGTTCCCAACCCTTGTCCGGCGTCGCTTCGGCCCCGTAGTAGATCTCGGCGCCCACAGAGGTGATCCAGAGGTCCGGCGCCGGCACGCCATGCCGGGCGAGCGCCTCCTGCGCCGAGTCCAGCCGGCGCCCGGTCGCGACGCCAAACGCGACCTGATCGCGGTGTTTGCGTATCCACGCGAGAAAGGCCTTCAGGGCGGCAGGATCGCCGATCAGCGTGTTGTCGATGTCGGTGAGCACCGCGCGATCCACGTCGGCCAGCCTTCCGGACACCGAACGCTGGTCGCGCCGGGCGCGCTTCACCTCGCGGCCCAGCTGCTTGATCAGGCGTACGCAACGCGCCGCGTGCCCGTCCCAGGAATAGTGCTCGCGCACACCTTTCAGGCCCTGCTCGGAGAAACGCCGCCAGAGCTGGCGGTCGCCGAGAATGGTCTCGATCGCGCTCGCGATGCCGGGCGGATCCAGCGGGTCCACCAGTACGCCGTTGTGACAGCGGGACAGGATTTCCTGTGGCCCCCCGTCGTTCGTTGCGACGATGGGCGCGCCGCTGGCCGCGGCTTCGATCAGGGTCAGCCCGAAGGGTTCGGTGAGCGCCGGGTTCACGAATACGCCGCGGGTGGAGGCGACCAGCCGATAGAGATCCGGCACGTCATCGCTCTGGTGGTGCTTCGGGTAAGCGACCTTGCCATACAGATCGTAGCGGTCGATCCGCAGCAGCAGGTCCCTGAGCACCTGCCGGGCCCCCTTGTCGAGATCGCCGATATCGTCGCGGTTGCCGGCCACGATCAGCAGGTTCGCATGCTCACGCAGCCACTCGCTGCCCGCGTAGGCGTCCACCAGCGCGCGGATGTTCTTGCGCTCGTCGGCGCGGGAAAGTGCCATGATCAGCGGCCGGTCCGGCCTTTCCAGAAACCGGGTGATGCTGGGCCAGATCCGCGGCTTGCGCTGTCCGCGCTTCGGCGGACGGAAACGGGACAGGTCGGTCCCGGGCGGGATCACGACCATCCGCGAGGGGTGGTAGTTGTCGTAGGCCGCGTACTGTCCGTCGACCTCCTGCTGGGTGCTGGCGATCACCCGGTGCGCATGCGCCAGCGCCTCCTCCTCGGCCTGGATGCGCAGCGAGATGTTGTAGCGGCTCTCGATATCCGCCTCCTTCATGCCGTTGGCCAACAGCCGCTCCCGCTTCACCCGCCCCAGGGAGTGCCCGGTCTGCAGCATCGGCACGCCCAGCAGGTTGGACAGCCGGGTCGCAACGTACCCCGCATCGGCGTAGTGGCCGTGAATCACGTCCGGGAACAGGCCGACGCGGCGGATGTGGTCGAGCGCGTTATCCGCATAGCAGTCGAGGTGCGGCCAGAGCTTTTCCTTGTGCAGGTAGCGGCGCGGTCCGCAGTCGACGCGCACGATCCGCGCACCGTCGCCGAGATCCTCCTCGCGTTCGGCGTAGTCATTGGCGATGCGTACATCCTCGACACGCCGGGTCAGCAGGTCCACGCGGCCCACCTCGGGATGCCGCGCCAGCGCCCGGGCGAGTTCGACCACGTACAGCGTCTGCCCCCCGGTATCGGCGTCCCGCCCCAGTTCCAGATTGTGTGCCCGGATCAGTCCGTGAACGCTCACCAGCACGAGGTACAGGCCTTCCCCGGCACGCGCCTTGCTTTGGGTCTTCTTCATGGTTCTGAACCATACACAACCCGCCCGGCCGCGGCCAGACACAGCCCCGAAACCCCGCCGGCCGCGACGACGATTGCACCGGGTCCCGGGGGGATTTTTTGATTCCGGCTGGCGCGCAGGAATACTGCAGACACGGAGTCAACACCCAGGAGGTCCCATGTCCCGATCCGACGAGATTTCCGAATCCGAACTGCGGCAGCGGCTGACACCGGAGCAGTACCGGATCGCCCGAGAAGGCGGCACCGAACCCGCGTTCACTGGGGCCTATCACGCACACAAGGCTACGGGGCTTTATCGCTGCGTGGTTTGCGGCACGGAGCTGTTCCGCTCATCCGAAAAGTACGATTCCGGGTCCGGCTGGCCAAGCTACACCGCACCGGTTTCGCCCGATTCCGTGAGCGAGCACCGGGACCTCAGCCACGGCATGATCCGCACCGAGGTGCGTTGCGGGCGCTGCCAGTCGCATCTGGGGCACGTGTTTCCGGATGGTCCGGCACCGACGGGGCTGCGCTATTGCATCAACTCGGCGGTTCTGGAGTTCGAGCCGGACTGACCGCCCCCTCCGCAGCCCTCCCGGAGGGGGCTACGAGCCCCTCGTTTCCGTGGCGGTCGCACCGATCTCCCGATCGCGGTCGACGTCGTCGATGCGGCCGTCCAGACCTTCGATGTGCCGGGTCGTGGCCTGCGGCGACTGCGTGCGCCGGGCCAGCAATGTGTAGGCGGCCGGAATCACGAACAGCGTGAACAGCGTCGCGAACAGCACGCCCGAGAACACCGCGACGCCGATCACGAAGCGGGTTTCCGAACCCGGACCCGTGGCCAGGATCAGCGGAATCGACCCAGCCACCGTCGTCAGTGCGGTCATCAGCACCGGACGCAGGCGCATGCTGGATGCCTCGACCACCGCACGGCCGAACTCCCGTCCGTGGTCGCGCAACTGGTTCGCGAACTCGACGATCAGGATACCGTTCTTCGCCGCCAGTCCGATCAGCATCACCATGCCGATCTGGCTGTAGATGTTCAGTGTCTGCCCGGTGAAATAAAGCCCCAGCAGTGCGCCGACGATCGCGAGCGGCACCGTGAGCATGATCACGAACGGGTGCACGAAGCTCTCGAACTGCGCCGCGAGCACCAGGTACACGACCAGCAGCGCGAGCACGAACACGAACAGCACCGCCTGCGCCCCCTCGCGCAGTTCCAGGGATTCGCCCTTGTAGTCGATCCGCGCCTCGGGTGGCAGCACCTCCGCCGCGGCGGCGTCCAGCTCCGCGAGGACCTGACCCAATGTGAAGCCCTCCTGCACCGCAGCGGTCAGTGTCACTGCGCGGGCACGGTTGTAGCGTTCGAGCGATCCAGCGCCAGCCACCTCCTCGTAGCTGATCAGGCTGGACAGCGGTATCAGCATGCCCCGGTCGGAGCGCACGTAGAGGTTCGAGATGTCACCGGGTGTGCGACGCTGATCGGACCGCCCTTCGACGATCACGTCGTACTCCTCGCCGCGGTCGATGAAGGTGGTCACGCTGCGCCCGCCGAGCATCACGTCCAGCGTGCGCCCGACGGTGGTCAGCGACACCCCGAGGTCGGCTGCCCGATCCCGGTCGATGCGCACCGAGATCTGCGGCTGCGTCGGCCGGTAGTCGAGTTCGAGCCTCGCCAGTCCCGGGATCTGCTCCGCGCGTTCGAGCAGGGTCTCGCCCCATTCGGCGAGTTCATCGTAATCGGGCCCGGCAATCACGAACTGAACCGGGGGCCCGACCCGCCCGGCCGACAGCCCCTGGCGCATGATCGCGCGGGCCGTGATGCCGGGAATCTCCGCCAGCGACGCGTTGATCTCGTCCATCACCTCCCAGGTCGATCGTTCGCGGTCGTTCCAGTGATGCATGATCACGATCACGAAACCGTTGTTCACCACCTCCGGATTGCCGAAGCCACGCGGGGTGCGCACCATGATCCGGCGCACGTCGCCCTGCTCGGTCAGCGGCAGCAGGCGGCTTTCCACCTGGGCCATGCGCTCGCTCATGTATTCGAAACTTGCGCCCTCCGGGCCGGTGACCATGATGAAGAACGCGCCCCGGTCCTCGCGCGGGGCGAATTCCTCCGGAATCTCGTTCAGCAGCCACCAGGCGCCCCCGAGCGCCAGCAGCAGGATCGGCACCACGCCCCAGGCGTGCGGAAGGCTGCGTTCCAGCAGCCGGGCATAGCCGCGCTCCAGGGACCCGAAGCCGCGGCTTACGAAACGCGCCATGCCGGTGTCGTCGTCACCCTTGTGCATCAGCCGTCCCGAGAGCACGGGGGCCAGCGTCAGCGCGACGATGCTCGAGAAGACCACCGCGATCGCGATCGCGAGCGCGAATTCGGTGAACAGCCGGCCCACGGTGCCACTCAGAAAGGCCAGTGGCACGAACACCGCAACCAGCACCGAGGTCGTCGCAACGATCGCGAAGCCAACCTGGCGCGCCCCGCGGTACGCGGCCAGCAGGCCAGGCTCGCCGCGTTCGATGCGCCGGTGGATGTTCTCGAGCATCACGATCGCATCGTCGACGACCAGCCCGATCGCCAGCACCAGCGCCAGCAGCGTCAGCAGGTTCACCGAGAACCCGAGCAGGGCGATGCCGATGAAGGCCGCGGTGATCGCGACCGGCACGGTCACCCCCGGGATCAGCGTCGCCCGCCAGCTGCCGAGGAACAGGTAGATCACCAGCACCACCGCGGCGGTGGCAATCGCCAGCGTGATGTAAACCTCGCGGATCGCACCCTCGATGAACACCGAACTGTCGTAGGTGACGACCAGCGAGGTGCCCTCCGGCAACTGCTCCTGCAACTCGGCCGGCGTGAAGCGGGTCGCGACATCGAGCACGTAGGCATTGGCCTGGCGGATGATCCCCAGCCCCACCATGTCCTCGCCGTTGCCGCGG
>PULL01000188.1 GCA_003550945.1 Thioalkalivibrio sp.
GACCCGGGCGAGGGGATGTTCCTCCCCGATCGCTACATCAAGGGCACCTGCCCGCGCTGCGCCGCCGCCGAGCAGTACGGCGACTCCTGCGAGGTCTGCGGCGCGACCTACAGTCCAACCGACCTGATCGACCCGGTCTCGGCGATCAGCGGCGCCCGCCCGGTCGCCCGCGATTCCGAGCACTACTTCTTCCAGCACGCCGATTTCGAACCCTTCCTGCGCGAGTGGACCGGCTCCGGCCGCCTGCAGAACGCGATCCGCAACAAGCTGAACGAGTGGTTCGACGCCGGACTCGCGGACTGGGACATCTCCCGCGACGCCCCCTACTTCGGCTTCGAGATTCCCGACGCGCCCGGCAAGTTCTTCTACGTGTGGCTGGACGCGCCGATCGGCTACATGGCGAGCTTCAAGGCCTACGCCGAGCAGAACGGACTCGACTTCGACGCCTGGTGGGGCGCCGGCTCCGAGACCGAGATGTATCACTTCATCGGCAAGGACATCGCCTACTTCCACACGCTGTTCTGGCCAGCGATGCTGCACGGCGCGGGCTTCCGCACGCCGACTGCGGTCTTCTGCCACGGCTTCCTGACCGTGAACGGGCAGAAAATGTCGAAGTCGCGCGGCACCTTCATCCGCGCGCGGGACTACCTCGATCACCTGAATCCCGAGGCGCTGCGCTATTACTTCGCGGCCAAGCTCGGCTCCGGGGTCGACGACATCGACCTCAGCCTCGACGACTTCGTGCAGCGGGTGAACGCCGACCTCGTCGGCAAGCTGGTGAATATCGCCAGCCGCTGCGCCGGCTTCCTGACCAAGCGCTTCGATGGCGCGCTCGCGGACACCCTGCCCCGCCCCGACCTGCACCAGCAGTTCGTCGACGCCGGCGACGTGATCGCCGAGCATTTCGAAGGGCGCGAATACAGCCAGGCGATCCGGCAGATCATGGCGCTGGCCGACCAGGCGAACCAGTACATCGACGAGGCCCGGCCGTGGGTGCTGATCAAGGATCCCGAGCGCGCCGCCGAGGTCCAGGGCATCTGCACCCAGGGGCTTGACCTGTTCCGCATCCTGGTCATCTACCTCGCGCCGGTGCTGCCGCGGCTGACCGAACGCGCCGCGACATTCCTGAACCGCGCGGAGCTGCACTGGGAGGCACGCCGGGAAACGTTGACCGGCGGCACGATCCGGCCCTACGAAGCGCTGATGACCCGGATCGAGCCGGCCGCGGTCGAGGCGCTGCTCGAAGCCTCCAAGGGCAGCCTGGCGCCAGCAGCGCCCAGCGGCGGGGCCGCGGCACCGGGTGGTGGCACCAAGAGCCCCGAGACACCGGCCGATGCCGCCGGGGGGGCCGCGGCGCCCGCACGTCCCGTGACCCCGGACCCCATCGCCGACACCATCGACTACGACGCCTTCGCCCGGGTCGACCTGCGCGTCGCGCACATCGTCGCCGCCGAACAGGTCGAAGGCGCCGACAAGCTGCTGCGCCTGACCCTGGACCTCGGGGCCGAACAGCGCCAGGTCTTCGCGGGCATCCGTTCCGCCTACCGGCCCGAGGATCTCGTCGGGCGGATGACGGTGATGGTCGCGAACCTCGCGCCGCGCAAGATGCGCTTCGGCGTCTCCGAAGGCATGGTGCTCGCCGCCGGTCCGGGCGGCCCGGACCTCTTCCTGCTGACTCCGGATGCCGGCGCAAAACCCGGCATGCGGGTGAAATAGCCCACCCGCGCGGATCTTGGGGAGACCCGGGCACGGCCGGGGACACGGTGCTATGTTCCGGTACACGCGGCGGCCGGAACCGGCGCGACCGCAAAGCCCGTGTGTCGCGCGTGGTTGAGCGCGCGGTCCGGGCTGTCCGATACTTTTGCCGATTTCGCCACGCGGGATTGCCGTGGAATACGCCCTGATCCTCGTCAGCACGATCCTGGTCAACAACTTCGTCCTGGTGAAGTTTCTCGGCCTGTGCCCGTTCATGGGCGTGTCCCGAAAGGTCGAGACCGCGACCGGCATGGGCCTGGCCACCACCTTCGTGCTGACGCTGTCCGCGGTCAGCAGCTACGTGATCAACGAGTACCTGCTGACGCCGCTCGGCCTCGAATACCTGCGCACCATCGCCTTCATCCTGGTCATCGCCGCGGTGGTGCAGTTCACCGAGATGGTGGTGCACAAGACCAGCCCGCTGCTCTACAACGTGCTCGGGATCTTCCTGCCGCTGATCACCACCAACTGCGCGGTGCTCGGCGTCGCGCTGCTGAACGTGCAGGAGGCCCACGGCTTCGTCGAGTCGGCGCTGTACGGGTTCGGCGCGGCGATCGGCTTCTCCATCGTGCTGATCCTGTTCTCCGCGATCCGCGAACGCATCGCGGCCGCGGACGTCCCGGTGCCGTTCCGTGGCAGCGCGATCGCGATGATCACCGCCGGGCTGATGTCACTGGCCTTCATGGGCTTCTACGGGCTGCTGCGGCTGTAGATCATGCTGAACGCCATCCTCGCCATCGCCGGACTCGCCCTCGCCTTCGGGCTGATCCTCGGCTACTCGGCGCAACGCTTCCGGGTCGAGGGCGACCCGATCGCCGACCAGATCAACGCCATGCTGCCACAGACCCAGTGCGGCCAGTGCAGCTATGCGGGCTGCCGGCCCTATGCCGAGGCCATCGCCGCGGGCGAGGCGGACATCAACCGCTGCCCCCCCGGAGGCGAGGCCACGGTGCTGGCGCTGGCCGACCTGCTCGGGCGCGACCCCAAGCCGCTGGAGGTCGAGGAAAAGGAAAAGGCCGTGGCGGTGATCGACGAACAGACCTGCATCGGCTGCACCCTGTGCATCCAGGCCTGCCCGGTCGATGCGATCGTCGGCGCGGCGAAACAGATGCACACGGTGATCGAGCCGGAGTGCACCGGCTGCGAGCTCTGCCTCGAGCCCTGCCCGGTGGACTGCATCGAAATGGTGCCGCTCGAACGCGGCCTGCAGGACTGGCGCTGGACACAACCCGATCCCTCACCCATCGAACAACCGCGCGCGGCCCGGCGCAAGGCCGCGGAGGCACGTCGGGAATCCGCCTGAACCGGGGGTCTTCCCGTACAATCACCCCATGCAGTTGCATCGTTTCCATGGCGGCCTGAAGCTCCCCGACCACAAGGCCGAAAGCACCGCGCGACCGCTGCTGACGATGGGCGTGCCGAAGTTCCTGTACGTGCCCCTGTCGCAGCATATCGGCGCCCAGACCGAATGCGTGGTGCAGCCCGGCGACCGCGTGACCAAGGGACAGCGCATCGGGCAGGCGAAGGACTACATCTGCGCGAACGTGCACGCCCCGACCTCGGGCTGGATCCGCGGCATTGTCGACCACCCGGTGCCCCACCCGTCCTGCCTCAGCGCGCCCTGCATCCAGATCGAGACCGACGGCCACGACCAGTGGGGCGAGGACCGGATGGAACCCTGGCCGGACTGGCGGGAGCGCGATCCGCGCAGCCTGCGCGAGCGCGTGCGCGACGCGGGCATCGTCGGCATGGGCGGGGCCGCGTTCCCGACCGCGGTCAAGCTCAACCCGCGCCCGGGCAAGCGCATCCACACCCTGGTGGTGAACGGGGCCGAGTGCGAACCCTACATCAGCTGCGACGACATGCTGATGCGCACCCACCCGGCGGCGATTCTCGAAGGCGCCCGGATCGTCGCGCACATGGTCGGCGCGCAGCGCGTGCTGTTCGCGGTCGAGGACAACAAGCCCGAGGCCCTGCGCGCGCTCACCGACGCGGTGCCCGGCGCCGAGCGCGACTTCATCCGGGTGATCTCCATCCCCAGCCTGTACCCGACCGGGGGCGAGCGTCAGCTGATCCAGGTGCTCAGCGGGCGCGAAGTGCCCAGCGCCGGGCTGCCCGCCGACCTCGGCATGGTCTGTCACAACACCGGTACGGTGAAGGCGATCCGCGACGCGGTGCTGCACGGGCAGCCGCTGATCTCGCGCATCGTCACCGTCACCGGCCCCGGCATCCGCGAGCCGCGCAACATCGAGGCGCTGATCGGCACCCCGTTTGCGGACCTCGTCGAGGCGGCCGGGGGCTATCGGCCCCGGGTGGACCGCCTGGTGATGGGCGGCCCGATGATGGGCTTCGCGGTGGGCGACGACGCGGTGCCGGTGATCAAGGGCACCAACTGCCTGCTCGCGACGCGCCCCGAGGACACGCCGCCGCCGGGGCCGGTGATGCCCTGCATCCGCTGCGGCGAGTGCACCCGGGTGTGCCCCGCCAACCTGCTGCCCCAGCAACTGTACTGGTTCGCGAAAGGCAAGGACTTCGACGCGATCCAGGATTACGGCCTGTTCGACTGCATCGAGTGCGGCTGCTGCGCGCACGTCTGCCCGAGCAACATCCCGCTGGTGCAGTACTACCGCTTCGCGAAGCAGGAGATCTGGGGGCGCGAGAAGGATCGCCAGAAAGCCGACCTCGCGCGCGAACGTTTCGAGTTCCGCCAGGAGCGGCAGGATCGGGAGGAACGCGAGAAGGCCGAGCGGCTTGCGCGCAAGAAGGCGGCGCTGGCGAAGAAGGACAGCGAGCCGACCGACAAGAAGGCCGCGATCGAGGATGCGATTGAACGGGCCCGCGCAAAGAAGGCCGCGCAGGCGACCGAGCCGCCGCCCGACCGCGAGCGCGCGGATAACTGATGCGCTTTCGCACCTGCACCTCGCCGCACATCGTCCCCGGTCACAGCGTCGGCCGGCTGATGCGCCAGGTCCTCTACGCGCTGGTGCCCGGCACGCTGGCGATGACCTGGTTCTTCGGCTGGGGCGTGCTGGTCAACGTGGTGCTGTCGGTGCTGTTCGCGGTGATGTTCGAGGCCCTGATGGTCGCGCTGCGGCGGCGGCCGGTCATGGCCACGCTCGGCGATTCCAGCGCCGTGCTCGCCGGCTGGCTGTTCGCGCTGGCCGTGCCCCCGCTGACCCCGGTGTGGGTGCTGCTGATCGGGACCGCGTTTGCAATCGTGGTCGCCAAGCACCTCTACGGCGGGTTGGGCTACAACCCGTTCAACCCGGCGATGGTCGGCTACGTCGTGGTGCTGGTGTCGTTCCCGCGCGAGCTGTCGCTGTGGCCTTCGCCCGAGGGGATCATGGAGGCGTCGCTGACCTTCTGGCAGACGCTGCAGACCACGCTGACCGGGCGCCTCCCGGACGGCATGGACTGGGACGCGATCACGCGCGCCTCGCCACTGGACATGATGCGCGACAGCCTCGTCGCCGGGCAGACCGTGACCGAGGTCACGCGCAGCCCGATCTTCGGTTCCTTCTCGCAGACCGAGTGGGAATGGGCCGGCAACCTGTTCCTGCTGGGCGGCATCTGGCTGCTGTACCGGCACGTGATCACCTGGCACATTCCGGTGTCGATGCTGCTGAGCCTCGCGATCATCGCCGGCGTGTTCTGGGTGTTCGACCCGGACCAGTTCGCCTCGCCGGCCTTCCACGTGTTCAGCGGCGCCGCGATCATCGGCGCGTTTTTCATCGCCACCGACCCGGTGTCGGCCGCGACCACGCCGCGCGGGCGGATCCTGTTCGGCGTCGGGATCGGGATCCTGACCTACGTGATCCGCACCTGGGGCGGCTACCCGGACGGCGTCGCGTTTGCGGTGCTGCTGATGAACATGGTCGCCCCGACGCTCGATCACTACACGCGCCCGCGCATCTTCGGTCACTCGCGGGACGGCCATGGCTAGGCTGGTCGTCCGCGACATCGTGATCACCACGATGCTGCTCGGCCTGTTTGCCGCGATCGGCACCGGCGTGGTCGCCTGGGTGCACTCCGGGACCGAAGCGCGCATCGCGGAAAACCGCCTCGCGATGACCCGCATGCGCGTAACGCAGGTCCTCGAGGGCCTCGACTACGACAACGACCCGGTCACGGATCACCACCGGGTCGGCGACGAGCGGCTGGGCGGGCACGACCTGCCCGTCTGGCTCGCGCGGCACGAGGGCGAGGTCGTCGGGGTCGCGCTGTCCGCGATCGCCCCGGACGGCTACAGCGGCGATATCCGCCTGCTGGTGGGCATCGATGCGACGGGGACCCTGCGCGGCGTGCGCGTCACCGGGCACCGCGAGACTCCGGGCCTCGGCGACGACATCGAGGTCGAGCGATCGGACTGGATCCATACCTTCCGCGGCCGCTCGCTGGTGGACCCGCCGATCGAACTGTGGCGCGTGCGCCGGGACGGCGGCGTGTTCGACCAGTTCACCGGCGCCACCGTCACCCCGCGTGCGGTTGTACGAGCCGTGCGCAACGCCCTGCTATATTTCGAGGAACACGCCGAGGCGCTGCTTGCGCTGCCGCCGCCGGAGGAGGACGCGGTGCTGACCATCGAGCCCATCATGCCCGAGATACCGGACCACCTGGCGCCGACGGACCCGCTGCCCGAAGCGGGCGGGGCCGAGGAGTCGACGCCGTGATCACCAGCAGCTACGGCGACATCATCCGCGAGGGCCTGTGGACCAACAACCCCGGCCTGGTGCAGTTGCTGGGGCTGTGCCCGCTGCTCGCGATCTCGGGCACCGTGGTGAACGCGCTGGGCCTGGGCCTCGCGACCATCGCGACCCTGGTGATTTCCAACACGCTGGTTTCCCTGCTGCGGGAACACGTGCGTCCCGAGATCCGCATCCCGGTCTATGTGCTGATCATCGCCTCGGCGGTCACCGCGATCGAACTCGTGATGAACGCCTGGTTCCACGGCCTGTTCCTGGTGCTCGGCATCTTCATCCCGCTGATCGTCACCAACTGCGCGATCATCGGCCGCGCCGAGGCGTTCGCCTCGCGCAACTCGGTGCCGCGCGCCGCGCTGGACGGGCTGGCGATGGGGGTCGGCTTCACCGGCGTGCTGGTTGCGATCGGCGCGCTGCGCGAGATCGTCGGCCAGGGCAGCCTGCTCGACAACGCCCACCTGTTGTTCGGCGAATGGGGCCGCGGACTGCGCATCGAGATCTTCCCGCAGGAACACGGCTTCCTGCTCGCGCTGCTCCCGCCCGGCGCCTTCCTCGCGATGGGGCTGCTGATCGCGGTGAAAAACCTGATCGACGCCCGCCTCGAGGCCCGGCCGATCCCCACGGCCACCCCGGAGCCGAAACCCGCGCAGCCCTGACGCTCCCTCCCCCGTCCCCCACGCTTGTGGGTGAGGGCCCGGGGGTCAGGGGCCGGCGACCGTTGGCCCGATTCCCATTGTGGTCATGGCCACGGGCGGTCGCATGAACGTAAAATAAGCAGGCTTTAATGTTCTCATCCGGGCCGGCGGCCCGTTGATCCCACGTGCAGGAGCATGCAATGGCTGGACATTTCCCCTTCGCCGGCAAGCGCGGCACGCGCTACGGTCTGGCGCCGCGCGGCACCATCGCGGCCTTCTTCGAAAACCATGGTTTCAATAACGAGCTGCAGGAGAAGTACTACCGGTGGTGGTACGACTACGCGAAGCAGTTCGTCGAGAACGACCCGGACCTGTCGGTGACCATGGGCGTGACGTTCAGCCAATACCCGATCGGCACCCACGCCCGCCACTCCTTCCACCTGAACGACAAGTTCTGGCCGGTCGCGATGGATGAACTCGGCTCGCTGATCGCCAACGTGATCCTGCCGAAGCTCGACGCGGACGCGATGCACACGCTGGAAGCGGAGCACCAGGCGCTGCTCGATCAGCTCCGGGAAGAGACCAAGGCCAATCCGCGCGAAGCCTCGCCGGACGTCGGGCTGTTCCGGCACGTCTGACCGGTTGGGAAATCTGGCGTGAACGCGCACAAGCGACGCCAGATCTTCGAACGCCTGCGCGCGGTCAACCCCGCGCCGACCACCGAGCTCGAATACCGCACACCGTTCGAGCTGCTGATCGCGGTGATCCTGTCCGCGCAGGCCACGGATGTCGGGGTCAACCGTGCGACCCGTACGCTGTACGCGGTCGCGAACACCCCCGCCGCGATCCTCGACCTCGGGCTCGAGGGTCTGAAGGCCCACATCCGGACCCTCGGCCTGTTCAACAGCAAGGCCGCGAACATCATCAAGACCTGTGAGATCCTGGTCCGCGAACACGGCGGCGACGTGCCGCGCGACCGGGCCGCGCTCGAGGCACTGCCCGGCGTGGGGCGCAAGACCGCCAACGTGGTGCTGAACACCGCCTTCGGCGAAGCGACGATCGCGGTGGACACGCACATCTTCCGCGTCGCCAACCGCACCCGCCTTGCGCCCGGCAAGACCCCGCTGGAAGTCGAACGCAAGCTGCTGCGCTTCACCCCGGCGGAGTTCCGGCGGGACGCGCACCACTGGCTGATCCTGCACGGGCGCTACACCTGCCGTGCCCGCCGTCCGCTGTGCGAGCAGTGTGTGATCCACGATCTCTGCGAATACCGCGACAAGACCCCGCCGGGGCCGCCGCCCGCGGTGCCCGAAACCGCCTGAACCCTGCGCCCACCGGGAGACCCCATGTTCGGCAACCGAGACCAGCTGCGCGAATCCTTCATCCTGGCCTGGGAGAAAGCGCGTCGCGACGAGCCGCTGGAACCGCTGGAAGCGGCGCTGGCGGAACTGATCCGGGACCACCCCGAGTATCACCCGCTGCTCGATGACCGCGAACGCGCGCTGAGCGCGGAGTTTCCCCCCGAGGCCGGACAGTCGAACCCGTTCCTGCACCTCGCGATGCACCTGAGCATCCGCGAACAGGCCGGCACCGACCGCCCGCCCGGTATCCGCGCGATTCACCAGCGCCTGAGCGCGCGCCTCGGCCCAATGGAAGCCGAACACCGGATGATCGAGTGCCTCGGGCGCAGCCTCTGGGAAGCCCAGCGCGCCGGCACCCTTCCCGACGAAACCGCCTACCTCGAGTGCCTGCGCGGGCTGGTGAAGGCCTGACCGACACCGGCCGGACCGATGAAACCGCAAGCGACGCATGGCGCGCGGCGGCGGTCCGTCGCTTCGCCCTGCAAGCTCCCGCGGTCCATGGGGCGAACGGCCGCGATCATGCGGCGGCCCATCGCCAAGCGGGAATCACATCAATGCGCAGGCCACCCTGCTCGATCTGCTCCTGTTCGTCTTGTGTGATGATGAAGCCGTGTTGCACGCCACACTCGTGCATCGCCGCAGTCAGCGCGCGCAGTTCGCGTTGGCGGGTGTTGGCATCGCGCAGGCTGGCGCACACCTGCAGCAGTTCGGTGGCGCCGGCGTCGTTGCTGACATGGAAATCCACTTCGTAGCCGTCCGCACTCCGGTAGTAGTGGATCCGCCCGCCTCTGCGCCGCAGCGTGCTGAAGACGAGGTTTTCCAGCAGCCGTCCGCGGTCCATCTGTGCCTGATGGCGAAAGGCCAGCGCGAGTCCGGTGTCGATCACATAGGCCTTGCGCGGGTTGACTTGCCGCTGACGCAGCGAACGCGAATGGATGGGCACCAGCTCGACCAGGTAGGCCTCGGTGAGGTGGTCCAGGTATTCGTGCAGGCTGTTCTTGCCCACGGCGATGCCCTGCGATTTCAGGTCGTTGTGAAAGCGATTGATGCTGAACAGGGTGGCCGGCGCACCGAGCAGATGCCGGATCAGGTAGCGCAACGCAGTGATATTGGTGACATGGTGGCGCTCCACGACGTCACGCAGAATCACGACATCCACGTATTCCTGCAGAATGGCGTAGCGATGGCGCGGCTCGATCCCCTGTACCTCAGGAAAGCCGCCCTGCAGCAGGTAGTCACTGAAGCGGTTGGCGTACAGCGCACGCTGTCGGACATCCAGTGGCGTGTTGCTGGTTTCGATGCCTTGATGGCGCAGCGCTTCACGAAAACTGAACGGGAAGATCTCGGTGGACAGTGCGCGTCCGCGCAGGTGGGTGGCGATTTCACGGCTGAGCAGGCGGGCGGATGAGCCCGTGACGGCGATCTGCACGGCCTCGCTATCCAGCAGACGGCGCAGGAACGATTCCCAGCCGTCGACGTTCTGAATCTCGTCGAAAAAGAAATAACAGGTCTGGGCGCAATTGTCCGGGTAAAGGCGATAGTAGGTTTCCGGGATCGCGGCCAGATCCTCACGCCGCAGCGGCAACAGGCGCTCGTCATCAAAGTTGATGTAGAGCAGCCGGTCTTTGGCAATACCCGCGGCCAGCAGGTCCTGCATGCGCTGGTACAGGAACCAGGTCTTGCCGCTGCGGCGCATGCCGATCACCGCGTCGATCTTGCCCTTCAGCGCGGGCAGCGCGGCCTCGCGCGGCGTCAGCGTCGGCAGCGGGCGCGCATGGAAATCGGCAATAATGTCTTCGAAAAAGGGTTTCATTGTTATTATTTTATCTCTTTTTCAGAGACAATTCAGCGCGTACGCGGCCTCCACACACCACCATCTCGAGGGCCCGGTGTCAGCGGTGGGGGAACATCACCGGTGAAAGATCGACTGCCACCAGCGGCGGCGCGCGCGGGGCGGCGGGACCGCCGCCTCGAGATCGACGGGTGCCACCCGCGACAGCACCCAACCGGGCAGCACCCGCTGCCCTGAGGAACCGCAGCTGGATCCGAGGTGATTCGGGTCGAAGATCTTCACCATGCCGGGCGCGTCGGTCTGGTCTACGTAGACCACCCCGCAGTAGTCGTGGTGATGCTCGGTGTGCAGCAGGTGATCGACTTCGGTGAGGAAGCGGTCGAGTTCCGCGGCCGTCGCCGTGCGCTCCGGCGGAACCTCGCCCACCGCGTACACGTACCACGCACGGTCCGCGCTGGCGCGCAGCCGTGCCCAAAGGGCATCGAGCTGATGCCAGTGCAGGACTCCGGCAAACCCGCCCTGAAACTGGGCGAGGAAGTCCGGGGCGGATCCGTTTTGGCCTCGATGCATCGGCGCTGACGCAGGATGGGGACCGGGCGCGGGATTATCACCCAGAAAGGGGGCCATCGGAAAGCCGATGCGCCGAGGCGCGGCAGCGCTGGGGCGCAGTGGCCTCTGCGCGGCGAGCCCGCGCGGCGACCGGACCCCAAGCGGACACGGACGATCATGACATTTCTATCCGCGCGCCTCGCGCTGGTTTTCGGGCTGGCCCTGGCGC
>PULL01000242.1 GCA_003550945.1 Thioalkalivibrio sp.
AAGCTGCGACGCTGGTGGGCACGACCGCTATGGGTGACGCACTCGTCGCGGCACTGGATTAACAAGAATTTGAGAAAATGGTGATATCCATATGACTGAAAAGACATTTGATGTTGCGGTCGTGGGTGCGACGGGAGCCGTGGGTGAGACCATGCTGTCGATCCTCGCAGAGCGGAAGTTTCCGGTACGCAACGTTTACGCCGTAGCCAGCGAGCGTTCGGCGGGAAAGAAGGTGGCGTTTGGCAACCGGGAACTGGTGGTCGAGGATCTGGCCGAGTTCGACTTCGGCAAGGTTCAGGTGGGGTTGTTCTCACCGGGCGCCTCGGTGTCGGCCGTGTACGCGCCGAAGGCTGCCGCGGCCGGCTGCGTCGTGGTGGACAACACCTCCCAGTTCCGTTACGACGACGACATCCCGCTGGTCGTGCCGGAGGTGAACCCCGAGGCGATCGCGCAGTACAGGAACCGGGGGATCATTGCGAATCCGAACTGTTCCACCATTCAGATGCTGGTGGCGCTGAAGCCCATCTACGACGCGGTCGGCATCGAGCGCATCAACGTGGCCACCTACCAGGCTGTTTCCGGCACCGGCAAGGAGGCCATCGAGGAACTCGCCCAGCAGACCGCCGCGTTGCTGAACGGCAAGCCCGTGGAATGCAAGGTGTACCCGAAGCAGATCGCCTTCAACGTGCTTCCGCACATCGATGCCTTCATGGAGAACGGGTATACCAAGTAAGAGATGAAGATGGTCTGGGAGACCCGCAAGATCTTCGGCGACGACTCGATCATGGTGAATCCGACGACGGTCCGGGTGCCGGTGTTCTACGGTCACTCCGAGGCGGTGCACATCGAGACGAAGGAAAAAATCAGCGCGGAACGGGTGCGCAAACTGCTGAATGGCGCACCGGGCGTGACCGTGCTGGACGTGCGCGAGCCGGGCGGCTACCCCACCGCGGTCACCGAGAGCAGCGGGCGTGACGGCGTGTTCGTTGGCCGGATCCGCGACGACATCTCGCACCCGCGGGGCCTGAACCTGTGGGTGGTTTCCGACAACGTGCGCAAAGGGGCGGCGCTGAACACCATCCAGATCGCCGAGAAGCTGGTCCAGGAATACCTCTGAGGCGGTGACGCCCGTACCCCATGCTGTTAACCTAGGTTAATTGATTGCCTGTCGGGCGTGGGGTTGTCGTGGCGAACAGGTCCCCGCGGCCTTCGGCTACCGTGAGTCCCGGTTGGATCCCGGGGGAGAGACCAGTGCGAAGAATCCTCCTGCTGCTGTTCCTGCTTGCAGTGTCGGCGTCCGCGACAGCGAACGTGACCCTTGGCGAACTCGAGGTCAGGTCGTTCCTGAACCAGCCCCTTCAGGCCCAGTTCCGGGCCCAGGGCGGCGTGCTCGCGGGCGATGACGTGGAGTTCCGGGTCGCGTCGGAGGATGCCTATCGCAGGGCAGGCTTGCAGCGGGCCGCGATACCCGCCGACCTCAACATCGAGATCCAGGGAACCGGTACCAGTCGGACCGTCCGTCTCAGCACCATGCGCCCCGTGCGTGAGCCTTATCTGGGTCTGCTGCTCGAGGTCCGCTGGCCGGCCGGTCGGATGCTTCGCGAATTCACCATCCTGCTCGATCCGCCGGTGGCCTTCGCTCCGGAGCGCAGCGCTGCTCCCGTGATCAGTCCTGCGCCCGAGCCGGTCGCGCGCGTCGCGCCGGCGCCGGTTCCAGCGCCGGCGCCGGTGGCGCGCACCGAGCGCCCCGCGCCTGGGCTTAGCAGTTACACCGTTCGCCGGGGGGACACCCTTTCCGCGATCGTGAATCGCCAGGCCTATAGCGGGGTCACGATGCAGCAGGCGATGCTTGCGATCCTCGATGCGAACCCGCAGGCGTTCACTGGCGGCAATATCAACCAGTTGCGGGCCGGTGCGGAACTGCGGCTGCCGGACGAGACCGAGGTGGCGGCATACGGCCGGCAGGAGTCGCTGCTGGAGGTGCGGCGCCAGACTGCGGAGTGGCGCGAGCGAACTGCACCGGCACCGCCTCCGGCCGTAGTGGCGCCGGCGCCGGCACCGGAACCGATTCCGGCTGAGGCGCCGCCGGCGCTTGCAACGGAGCCACCGTCGGAGCCGTTGCCCGAGGCCGCCGCGGAACCCCCGGCCGAACCCGATACCGGGGTCGCCGCCGACGCGGCCGAGGATGATACCGCTGCTGTCGCGGGGGCGGAAAGCGCCGCCAGCGATACCGAGGTGGCGGTGATGGATCGGCTGGAAATTCTCGGAGAAGACGCGTTCGAGCCTACGATGATCGCCAGCGCGGGAACGCAGGTGATTGAGGAGGCGTTGCTCTCGCAGCAGGTGGCGATGCGTGAACTGCGGGAGGAGCTGAGTTCGCTGCGCACCGAAGTCTCGGAGCGCGATCAGCTGATCCAGGTGATGAATACCGAACTTGCCGAACTCGAGCAGCGCATGCAGGCCCTGCGCGAACAGCGGCAACAGGGCGTGTTGGGCGGTGGCACCGATGCTGCGGCGCTGTACGAGCGGGTGCTGGCGGATCCGCTCCTGCTGCTGCTCGCTGCGACCTCGGTGCTGCTATTCCTCCTGTTGCTGGTTTCCATGCTGCGCACGCGCAGGATTGCCGCGGAAGGCGTGCCCGCGCCCGCGGCTTACCGGCCACCCCGAGCAGATCCCGCCCGGGTGGCTCGGGTGCCCGAGCAGGAACGCACGGTTCAGCGGACCGGCGGTTCCCACCCGGATAGCGCGGCCGCGGCGGCGGTGGGGGCAGGGGCTGCGGCCGGCGTTGCTGCCGCAGCCTCGACGGCGCGCGATGAGCGCGAACCGGTGAGCTTTGCGAGCCCGCCCCAGAACATTGACGTGAGCGAAGATCCGAAAGCCGAGGACGTTCTCGCCGACGTCGACCTTTACCTGGCCTATGGGATGAATGACCAGGCGATCACCGCGCTGGAAAACGCCATCCGGGATGGACAGAAGGATCCCGAGTATCGCGTCCGGCTGGTCGAAGCCTATGCCGCCAGCGATGATGCCGACGCGGTATATCGCGAGGCGGAAGCGCTCCGCGATCAACTTGGTCCTGAGCAGCAGGCACTGCGCGAGCGTGTCGACGCGGCGGTGGCGAGCGTCCCGGCCCCGGACGCCAGAGATGGCGAAGCGAAGGGTAGCGACGATCCGACCGCTGGGCTGGAATCCGACGACGGGAATGCGCTGGAGTTCGATCTCGGTGGCGAAGCCGGGATCCGCGACGTCAGTGGCGACGGTGAACCCGATCAAGACCCGCTGCGTTTCGACCTGGACGACACGGAGGCGGATTCACCCGCCGGGCGCCGGGCCGGCGGTGACGATCCGGAAACGGACGAGCTTCCCGAGTTGACCCTTCCGGATCTGGAGCCGCTGGAGCCGGAGGGTACCCCGGGCACCGGAACGGGTGCCGACAGCGATACCTCGGAGAACGGCATGAAGCTCAGTTTGGCGGAAGCCTTCGTGGAGATGGGGGATCGGGAGGGCGCGGCTGCGTTGCTGGAGGAAATCCTGCCCACTGCGACCGAAGAGCAGAAAGCGAAGGTAGAGGCGATTCGGCGCCAGCTCGAGGGCGGTGACGGCTGAGGCCGCCGCTCGCGGCGAATACCCGCGTCCCCGCGGGTCGCTCCCCGCCGATGCCGCTGCCAGCCTCGCGATCGGGGGCGTGGTGGCGATGTCGGCGACACTGGTAAATCCAGGTCCCGGCGTGCTGGCCCCGGGGTATCTCGTGCTGATCGTGCTGTTGGCCGCCGGACGCTGGCCCATCCGGCGTGGCCTGCGCCTGGCCTGGCGGCTGAAGTGGTTCCTTCTCTCACTGCTGATCTTTTTCGGGTGGTTGTCCCCCGAGGGTGGGCTTTTGGGCTGGGAGCGCGTGATTCCGTCGCCGCAGGGGCTGGCTGATGCCGGACTGCGGATCGCCGCGCTGCTGCTGGTGGTGTTCTGGGTTGCGTGGCTGACCAGTGCCCTTGACCGGCAGGCGCAGATCCAGGGCCTGACGCGTTGGTTGACGCTGCTCCGTCCGCTGGGCGTCAGGGGTGACGCGTTCGCGCGCCGTCTGTTCCTCGCGCTGGAACTGTTCGAGGCGCAGCAGACCGAATACCGGGCATTCCGGAGCCGGATCAGCGGGTCCCGCTGGAGCCGTTTGAGAGCTGGCCGGGAGTTCCTGATCGAACGGCTGGACAACGCCCTTGCGGGCAATGCCGCGCCGCCACAAGAGGCCGCGAAGGTGTTGGACGGCCCGTCCGGTGGTTCGAGTGCAGGGTTGGTCTGGCAGGTCGCTCTCCTTTGGCTGGCGGTGCTGTCCGCGATCTGGCTGCGCGCGGCGGCGCCGCTGGCAGGTGCCTGATGTCCGGGGGCGACCGGTCGCTTCAGCGCTGGGCCTTCGGCGTCGAGTACGACGGCCGGGACTACAACGGCTGGCAGCGGCAAAAGGACGGGGCAAGCGTCCAGGCTGAACTCGAGCAGGCGCTCGGGTTTGTCGCGGGTCACCCCGTCGAGCTGCACTGTGCGGGCCGCACGGATGCCGGGGTGCACGCGACCGGGCAGGTGATTCACCTGGACACCACCGCCGCCCGCGAGGAGCGCAACTGGCTCCTCGGTGGTAACGCGCAGCTTCCCGCGAGCATCTCGCTGCAGTGGGCGCGTGCAGTGCCGCTCTCCTTTCACGCCCGTTTCTCCGCCCGTGGCCGCAGATACCGGTACCTGATCGCGAACCAGCCCATGCGGCCCGCGATTCAGGCGTCGGGTCTGGCGTGGTGGCGCTATTCGCTGGACGCCCAGCGCATGCACGAGGCCGCGCAGGGTTTCGTGGGCACGCACGATTTCAGCAGCCTGCGTGCAGCGGCCTGTCAGGCCAAGTCCGCGATCAAGACGGTGCACGCGATCAGCGTCACGCGTGAGGGGAGGTACTTGATCCTCGACGTGCACGCGAACGCTTTCCTGCATCACATGGTCCGGAACATCGCCGGAGTGCTGCTGCCCATTGGGCAGGGCAAACGCGACGCGGACTGGGTTCGCGAGGTGTTGGAGGCGCGGGACCGCCGGGCCTCGGGAATCACCGCGCCGGCGGGTGGGCTGTACCTCGTTGGGGTGGACTACGATCCGGCCTTCGGACTGCCCGATTCCGCTCCTTGCACCATCGCCCGAATCGGCCTGTAGAAAGGGTTTTCGCCGCCATAGCAACCCTGTTCTGGTACTCTTCGCGGTTATCATGCGCTATCGAGTCAAGATCTGCGGTCTGACCGACCCCGGGCAGGCGCTGGCTGCTGCGGAAGCCGGTGCCGACGCTATCGGGTTGGTGTTCTACGACCGCAGCCGACGCGCGGTGAGTGTGGAGCAGGCGGCGGCGATCGCCGCTGCTCTGCCTCCCTTCGTGGCCACCGTGGGACTGTTCGTGGATCCTGCCCCCGAAGAGGTCGAGCGGGTACTGCGGGGATGTCCACTGGACTTTCTGCAGTTCCACGGCGGCGAGGATGGGGCCTTCTGCGAGCGCTTTGGGGTGCATTACCTGAAGGCGATCGCCATGGGCGACGGCGCGGATCCGCGTCCGCAGATGGATGCCCACCTGGCGGCCCGGGGTTTTCTGCTCGACAGCCACGCTGGCGGCAAGATGGGAGGCTCTGGTGAGCGCTTCGACTGGAGCCGGATTCCCGGAACGCTGGAGCGGCCCTGGCTGCTGGCGGGCGGACTGGACGCGGATAACGTGGCCGGGGCGTTGGCGGTGACCCGGCCGTTCGGTGTCGATGTCAGTTCCGGTGTCGAATCCGCCCCCGGGAAGAAGGATCCGCGGCTGGTGCGGGATTTCATGAACATGGTGAGGCAGGTGGAACGTGAGTGAATTGAAGCAGGCGGTCGACTGGGCTGCGTTTCCGGACGCGCGCGGGCATTTCGGGCCGTATGGCGGCCGTTTCGTCGCCGAAACCCTGATGGGCGCGCTGGACGAGCTTCAAGCGGTGTACGAGAAATACATGCAGGATCCGGAGTTCCTGGCCGAACTGGATACGGATTTCAAGCAGTTCGTCGGGCGCCCCAGCCCGCTTTACCACGCCGAGCGCCTGTCGAGGGAGTTGGGCGGGGCGCAGGTGTACCTGAAGCGGGAGGACCTGAACCACACCGGTGCGCACAAGGTGAACAACACCATCGGCCAGGCATTGCTGGCCAAGCGCCTCGGCAAGACCCGGATCATCGCCGAGACGGGGGCTGGCCAGCACGGCGTGGCCACGGCCACGGTGGCCGCCCGGCTCGGGCTCGAGTGCGTGGTGTACATGGGGGCCGAGGACATCCAGCGCCAGTCTCCCAACGTGTACCGGATGCGCCTGCTCGGCGCCGACGTGGTCGCGGTGAAATCGGGCTCGCGCACCCTGAAGGACGCGCTGAACGAGGCGATGCGCGACTGGGTGACCAACGTCGACGACACGTTCTACATCATCGGCACGGTCGCCGGCCCGCACCCGTACCCGGCGATGGTGCGCGACTTCCAGTCGATCATCGGCCGGGAGGCACGCGCGCAGCATCTGGAAATGACCGGGCGTCTGCCGGACGCCCTCGTTGCCTGCGTGGGCGGCGGTTCCAACGCGATCGGTCTGTTCCACCCGTTCCTGTCTGACGAATCGGTCGCGATGATCGGAGTCGAGGCCGGCGGGGAGGGCATCGCTTCGGGGCGGCACTCGGCGCCACTGTGTGCCGGGCGCCCCGGGGTGCTCCACGGCAACCGGACCTACCTGATGGAGGACGACGATGGGCAGATCATCGCCACGCACTCCATTTCGGCCGGTCTGGACTACCCGGGAGTGGGTCCGGAGCATTCCTGGCTGAAGGATATCGGACGGGCGACCTACGTGTCGGTCACCGACGAGGAGGCATTGCGCGCCTTCCATCGGATGACCCGCACCGAGGGCATCATCCCGGCGCTGGAGACCAGCCACGCGATCGCCCATGTGCTCGACCTCGCGCCCCAGATGCGGCCGGACCAGAGCCTGATCATCAACCTGTCCGGGCGTGGCGACAAGGACCTCAACACCGTCGCCCGCCTCGAGGGGATCGAACTGTGAGCCGCATTGCGAAGCGTTTTGCCGAGACCCGTGCCAGCGGGCGTGCCGCACTGATCCCTTACGTCACCGCCGGTGACCCCGCACCGGACGTGACGGTGCCCCTGCTGCACGATCTGGTCGCGGCTGGTGCGGATTTGCTCGAACTCGGCGTTCCGTTCTCGGATCCGATGGCCGACGGACCGGTGATCCAGCTCGCCTGCGAGCGATCCCTGGCCGCCGGCACGCGTCTACGGGACGTGCTGGCGATGGTGCGCGAGTTCCGCGAGAAGGATTCGGATACCCCGGTGGTGCTGATGGGCTACCTGAACCCGGTGGAACGCATGGGCGCGGAGGTTTTCGCCCAGGCGGCTGCAGAGGCCGGCGTGGACGGGGTGCTGATGGTGGATCTGCCGCCGGAAGAGAGCAGCGACCTGACCGGTCTGCTGGATCGGGCCGGGATCGATCCGATCTTCCTTGTCGCTCCGACCACCTCGGAGTCCCGCCTGCGCCACGTGGCCGCCGCGGCGCGCGGTTTCATCTATTATGTGTCCCTTAAGGGCGTGACCGGCGCCCAGAGCCTGGATCCGGCGGCTCTTGGCGCCCGGCTGGAAGCCATTCGCGCGATCAGCGAACTCCCGCTGGGTGTGGGGTTCGGCATCCGCGATGCGGCGACTGCGGCAGCGGTCGCTGAGGTCGCGGACGCGGTGGTGGTTGGAAGCGCGATCGTTCGTCTTGCCGAACAGCACCTCGACGCGCCCGAGCAGTTCCGCGCTGCGGCAGCGGCACTGGCTCGCGAGATGCGGTCGGCGATGGACGCCGCGCGGGCGGATACGGCGCCGGCCGCGGTCTGACCCTTCAGCGGCCCGGCACGGAGGACAGGAAGAGCCCATGAGCTGGTTTGAGAAGCTGATGCCCTCGCGCATCCGCACCGACAGCGTTACCAAGCGTACGGTGCCAGAGGGTCTGTGGGTGCGCTGCGAGGGCTGCGACGCGACGCTCTACCGCCCGGAACTGGAGCGCAACCTCGACGTCTGCCCGAAGTGCGGTCACCATCGTCGTGTGGGTGCGCGCCGGCGCCTGGAAATCTTCCTCGACGAGGGTCCGCGCGAGGAGATCGGCGCAGCCGTCGAGGCGTCCGATGTGCTGAAGTTCCGGGACAGCAAGAAATACCGCGATCGCCTGTCCGCCGCGCAGAAGGCCACGGGCGAGAAGGACGCGCTGGTGGTGATGCGCGGCGAGCTGGAAGGCGCGCCGATCGTGGCTGCCGCGTTCGACTTCTTCTTCATGGGGGGCTCGATGGGCTCCGCGGTCGGCGAGCGTTTCGTGCGGGGCGCCGAGCGGGCGCTGCAGGAGCGGATTCCAATGGTCTGCTTCTCCGCCAGCGGCGGCGCGCGCATGCAGGAGGCGCTGTTTTCGCTGATGCAGATGGCCAAGACCAGCGCCGCGCTGGCCCGGCTGCGCGAGGCGGGCGTCCCCTTCGTGTCGGTGATGACGGACCCGACGATGGGCGGCGTGTCGGCCAGCCTCGCGATGCTGGGCGATATCAACGCCGCCGAGCCCAAGGCCCTGATCGGCTTTGCCGGTCCACGGGTCATCCAGCAGACCGTGCGGGAGACTCTTCCAGAGGGCTTCCAGCGTTCGGAATTCCTGCTGCAGCATGGCGCGATCGATCTGATCATCGATCGCCGGGAGATGCGCAGCCAGTTGGCTTCGCTGCTGGCGATGTTCACCCACCACATCCCGCCGCCCGCCGCCGCGCAAGGGTCCGGCGGCAGCCCAGGCACCTACGCCGGGGACCCTGGAATGGGTGGGCCGGCTGGCCCGGAAGGCCCCCGGACACCTGGCTGAGTTGTCCCGCGCGATGATCCTGAGCCCCTTGCCGTCGGCGGCGGCGGGTCGTTGTCGCTGCGCACGCCTGGCGCTCTGAGCGAGCGGTTGGACGGCCTTCGGATGCGTTTCGACACCCTGCAGCAGTGGCTGGACTGGCAGGAGACCCTGCACCCCAGGAAAATCGACCTCACGCTGGACAGGGTGGCCGTCGTGGCGGACGCGTTGGGTCTGCGGGAGAATCCGCCGGTTACCATCGTGGTCGGCGGTACCAACGGCAAGGGGACGGTGGCGACGGTGGTCGCCGCGCTGCTGCGGGCGCTCGGTTTTCGGGTGGGCCTGTACACGTCTCCCCACCTGCTGCGGTACAACGAACGCGTGGTCATCGACGGCGCTCTCGTCTCCGATGCTGATCTGTGCCGTGCGTTTGCCGCAGCCGACGCCGCACGCGGCGATCACTCCCTGACCTATTTCGAATTCGGCACGCTGGCGGCCGTCTGGCTGTTCCGGGAGCGGCAGGTGGATTTTCAGGTGCTGGAAGTGGGTCTCGGCGGGCGGTTGGACGCCGTGAACGTCTGGGATGCCGACGTCGCGGCGATCACCTGTGTCGATCTGGATCACCAGGCCTGGCTCGGGAACGATCGCGAGCAGATCGGGCGGGAGAAGGCGGGGATCATGCGGAGAGGTCGCCCGGTGGTGCTGGGGGAGGAGGCGCCTCCCGCGAGTGTGCTCGAGGCGGCACTCGGTCTCGGGGCACCGGTCTGCCGTCTCGGCCGGGACTACCGGCTTGAGCCGGAGGCCGCCGGTGGCGCGTGGTCCTGGATGGGCGGTACGACGCCCCTTGGTCTGGATTCCGATGTGCTCGGACAACTCGAGGGTGCCCGCGGCCGCAATGTGGCGACCGCGCTGGCGATCCTTCACCTGCTTGACCTGCAGCCGCAACTGAGCCCCGAGGTTCTTCGTGCCGGATGGTCGGCTGCCCCGCCGGCGCGGCTGCAGCGTCTGCCGGGGCGTCCGGAATGGTTGCTGGACGTGGCCCACAATCCGCAGTCGGCGCGGGAGCTTTCGCGCTGGCTCGCCACACACCCGGTGTCCGGCGCGGTCGCG
The DNA here is from genome assembly GCA_003550945.1 of Thioalkalivibrio sp. Classification (GTDB taxonomy): domain Bacteria; phylum Pseudomonadota; class Gammaproteobacteria; order Ectothiorhodospirales; family Ectothiorhodospiraceae; genus Thioalkalivibrio. Next base: position 9,984 of record PULL01000242.1, read on the forward strand.
GCGATTGTCGCGGTGATGGCGGACAAGGAGCGCGGTCCGATGTTCGAGGCATTGCGTGCGCAGGTGGATGTCTGGATCCCGATCGATGTGCCCGGGGCGCGCGCGTTGCCTGCCGAGGTGCTCGCAGCCGAACTGGGCGCACTGCCGGAGGGCGGTGTCGTGCGCGCCGCAGACCCCGGGGCCGCGGTCGCTGCGGCCGTGGCAAGCGCTGGCCCCCTCGGGCGCGTGGTGGTCTTTGGCTCCTTCATGACCGTGCAGGCGGTGCTGGAATGCCTCGATCCCTCGATGCTGCTGAAGGCCACGGCCTGACGCTGCGGTCGGCACGGCGTGCGCCGGTCGGAAAATCCGGGCGCGGACCGGTATACTTCGGGACTCACGCATTTTTGGCTGGGGGCAGCCGGCCGTTTGCGGGGCCCGGCTTGCCACCTCAGTGTGACCCGTCGCAGATCATGAATCCTTGTTTCAATTCCGCCAGCCCGTTGCGGAGCCCAGCCGCCGCCACCAGCAGCGGCCGCGGGAAGGGAGAGCCCAGTCACCGATGACCGTGGAGCCACCTGTGCGTTACCGCATGGTCGGGGCGATCGTCCTGATCTTCCTGGCCG
>PULL01000233.1 GCA_003550945.1 Thioalkalivibrio sp.
TCTGCGAAGGAACGGGGATCGCGCTGGCGCTGGAGACCGGGGTCGCACCGCTGGGCAACATGGAGGCCGTGCAGTTTCATCCGACCGCGATCATTACCGCGGGCATTCTGACCACCGAGGGCTGCCGTGGCGATGGCGGTGTGCTGCGCGATGTCGATGGCCACCGGTTCATGCCCGACTACGAGCCCGAGAAGAAGGAGCTCGCATCGCGCGACGTGGTATCGCGGCGCATGACCGAGCACATGCGCAAGGGCAAGGGGGTTCCGTCGCGCTATGGCGACCACCTGTGGCTGGACATCACCGGGCTCGGCCGCGCGCACATCGAGAAGAACCTGCGCGAGGTGAAGGACATCTGCGAGTACTTCCTGGGCATCGATGCGGTCACCGACTGGATTCCGGTACGGCCGACGCAGCACTACTCGATGGGCGGCATCCGCACCGATCACACCGGGCAGAGCCCGACCCTTAAGGGACTGTTCTCCTGCGGGGAAGCGGCCTGCTGGGACCTGCACGGCTTCAACCGCCTCGGCGGCAACTCCGTGGCCGAAACGGTCGTCGCGGGGATGATCGTCGCCGAGTTCATCGCCGACTTCTGCGAGTCCGAGGCAGGTGAAGTCAGCGTCCGCTCGGACCTGGTGCGCGGCTTCCTGGAGCGCGAGCAGCAGCGGCTCGACGAGTTGCTCGATCGCCAGGACGGCGAGAGTGCGACCGAGCTGCGCGAGCGGATGGAGACGGTGATGATGGAAAAGGTCGGCATCTTCCGCACCGGCGAAGAACTGGAGGCGGCGGTGAACGAACTTCGGGAACTGCAGGTACGCAGCCGCAACATCGCGGTCCGGACCCGGACGCGCGGCGCCAATCCCGAACTCGTCGCTGCGTACCGCGTGCAGAAGATGCTGAAGATCGCGCTGTGCGTGGCGCAGGGCGCGCTGTTGCGGACCGAGAGCCGTGGTGCCCACTTCCGTGAGGACTTCCCGCAGCGCAACGACCGCGACTGGCTGAAGCGGACGCTCGCGACCTGGCCAGCGGAAACCGACGAGCTGCCGACCATCGGTTACGAGGACATCGATGTGAACGCGATGGAGTTGCCTCCGGGTTTCCGCGGCTACGGTGCGCGCAACCACGTCGATCACCCGGATACCGATAGCCGGGTGAAGGAGGTCGAGCAGACGGTGGCCGGCTTGGGCGATGCGGATCGCTTCCAACGTCAGGAAGCGCTGATGGAATACGAGTCCCTGCTGCCGGAGAAGTACCGCGGACGCAACGAACGCCTGACGGAGAGGCTGCCATGAAGGGGAACGGAGAAGCGCAGAAGGCTGGCGAGGGCGCCGTGGCCCGCCGCCTGAAAATCAACGTGCTTCGTTATAACCCGCAGGATCCGGAAAGCCGCCCGCATCTGCAGACCTTCGAGGTTGACGAGGCGCCCAGCATGACGCTGTTCGTCGCGCTGAACGACATCCGCGACCGCCAGGATCCGTCGCTGCAGTTCGACTTCGTGTGCCGGGCCGGGATCTGCGGCAGCTGCGCAATGCTGATCGACGGTCGTCCGGGGCTGGCCTGCCGCACGCTGACCAGCAGCCTCGGCGAGCAGATCACGCTGGCGCCGCTGCCGTTCTTCGAACTGATCGGCGACCTGTCGGTGAATACCGGCAAGTGGATGCGGGGCATGAGCGAGCGGCTGGAGGCCTGGATCCATACGTCCGAGGAAGTCGATGTCCGGCGGTTGGAGGAGCGGATGGAGCCGGAGCTCGCCGAGCAGATCTACGAGCTCGAGCGCTGCATCGAGTGCGGGTGTTGCCTGGCCGCCTGTGGCACCGCGCGGATGCGGGAGAATTTCGTGGGTGCGGTCGGCCTGAACAAGATTGCCCGGCTCAGGTTGGACCCCCGCGATCAGCGCGCCGATGCCGACTACTACGAACTGATCGGCGACGACAACGGCGTGTTCGGCTGCATGAGCCTGCTGGGCTGCCAGGACGTATGTCCCAAGGATCTGGATCTGCAGACCCAGATCGCCTACATGCGGCGGAAGATGCTGCGCGCAGCCGTGTTTCCGTCACGCTGACGTCGCCGGTCGGTGAGGGGGCTCGGCTCCTACACGGGCTGAGCGCATTGCTGTGGGAGCCAGCCTTTGGCCGATGGGCTTGTACCAACGCCCGATCGGCCCCTTCCCTCACACCGCGTCGCCCTACCGTCTTAATCCCAGAGCAGCACGAGGACGGACACCAGGATCGGTGCGCCGGCGACGATCGCGAGCGTCACCAGGCAGAGCGTGCATTCCTTGAGGTTTTTCAGTCTGAAGAATCGCATGGTCGTTCGGTGGATATTTTCGGCGCGGGAAGATGCCACAGAGCGAATTGTGGGGCAGGTTCCCATCCGATCATTCAGTGAGTTTGCGTGCAGTCCCCACACTGAAGAGTCGGCGGGACGGGTCGCTTTCTGAAACGGGTTCCAGGGTATCGGCACGGTTGGCGTTGCCGCTATGGGCAAACCGGGGATCATTGCCGGGCCGGGACGACGCTGGAGCGGCGCCGGACGCTGTACACGTTCGCAAGCGCCTGGATGCGGTCGAACAGGCCACTGAGCTGGCTGAGGCTCTCGACCTCGGCGGTCAGTTCCATGTGCACCGACCGGTCCACGGGATGGGTGCGGGTCTGCACCGCCAGCAGGTTCACGTTGGCGTTCGCGAACACGTTGCTGATGTCGCGCAGCAGTCCCGGGCGGTCCTGTGCCTCGACGGTCATGTCCACCGCCTGGGTGGGCGCCTCCTCGCCCCAGCTGACCGAGATCAGCCGCGAGCGCTTCTCTTCAGGCAGGCGCAGAATGTTCACGCAGTCGCGGCGGTGCACCGAGACGCCCTTGCCGCGGGTGATGAATCCGACAATCGCGTCGCCCGGTACCGGGCTGCAGCAGTTGGCGAGGTTGGTCAGAAGCCCCCCGACGCCCCGGATGTGAATGTCACCGCCGCGCCATGGCTTGCCTTCGTTCACCGGGCGGCGTCGCGCGCGCAGGGCCGGAATGGGTTCCGCCGCATCGACCTGCAGCTTCTGGGCCACCTGAGAGGTGGTCAGGTCGCCCGCGCCCAGCGCGATCAGCATGTCCTCCGAACGCCGGAAGCCGAGTTTCGTGGCGAGATCGTCGTGGTCGACCTGGCTCACGCCCAGCCGCTGGCATTCCCGATCGAGCAGGCTGCGCCCGGTTGACAGGTGCTCTTCCTGGTTCTGCTGCCGGAACCAGCTGCGCACCTTGTTCCGTGCGCGGGTCGTCTGCAGGTAACCGAGTGCCGGGTTCAGCCAGTCACGGCTCGGACCGCCCTGGCGCGTGGTCAGAATCTCGACCCGCTGCCCGGAGCGCAGACGGTAGGTCAGCGGTACGATCCGGCCATCGACCTTGGCGCCACGGCAGCGGTGCCCGACCTCCGTGTGCACGCCGTACGCGAAATCCAGCGGTGTCGCGCCGGCGGGCAGGTCCAGCACTTCGCCTCGCGGCGTCAGCACGAACACCCGCTGATGCAGGACCTCGCTCTGGAATTCCTCCAGCAGGTTCTGATCGTCGCCGTCGGATTCCAGGAGTTGGCGCAGCGATGCGATGGCCCGGTTCAGCGCCTTGTCTTCGCGACCGCCCTCCTTGTAGCGCCAGTGCGCCGCGACTCCGAGTTCGGCGAATTCGTGCATCGCCCGGGTCCGGATCTGCACCTCGACCACCTTGCCCTCCGGTCCGATCACCGCGGTGTGCAAGGACTGGTAGCCGTTGTCCTTGGGGTTGGCAATGTAGTCGTCGAACTCGCGCGGCAGATGCGGCCACTGGTTGTGAACGATGCCCAGCACCGTGTAGCAGGCGGAAAGCTCGTCGACGATGACCCGGGTTGCGCGCAGATCGGTGAGTTCCTCCAGTGCGAGCTGCTTTTTCTGCATCTTGCGCCAGATGCTGTAGATGTGTTTCGGGCGCCCGTAGACGCGTGCTCTCACGGATTCGGCCTCAACCGCCTTCTGCAACTCGCGGGTGAACGCGTTGACGTAGTTCTCGCGCGCGCGCCGGTCGGCGTCGAGTCCGTTGGCGATCGCCCGGTAGGCGGCCGGCTCGAGAATGCGCAGCGACAGATCCTCCATCTCCCACTTCAGGGAGCCGATACCGAGGCGGTTGGCCAGCGGCGCCAGCACGTCGAGGGTTTCCTGCGCGAGCAGGGCCGCGTCCGGTTCGTGCCGTTTCGCGGCGAGGCGCAGGTTCTGCAGCCGGAACGCGAGCTTGATCAGCACCGCGCGGACGTCATCGACCATCGCCAGCAGCATCCGGCGCAGCCGCTCCGCCTGTTCCGGACGCCCGGTCGGGGCTTCGAACCGCCGGCGCACCAGCTCGCTGACGTTTTCGGTGAGGCGCGTCACCACTTCACCGAACTGCTGGGTCATCTGGTCGTGCGTCAGGCGGTGGGCGAAGACCGCGGGGATCAGCAGGGTGGCGATCAGCGTCTGGCGGTCGACGTTCAGACCGCGCAGGATTTCGGCCACGTCGAGGGGGTGGGTCTGAAGCCCGGACTCGTCGACCGAGTCCAGCGCGTAGGCGATTGCGGCCGACAGTTGGACGTCGGGGGTGTCCGAGCCCGCGAAATGGCGGGTCAGCTCGGCGCGTTCCATCCCCTGCAGTGTCTGGTCGGTCAGCAGTGAGTGACGCATAAGCGAAGTATATCCGGGAGTTGGGGAAAACACCCCGCCGGGTGGACCCCTTTACTCGGGGCCGCGCAGCACGCGCAGCGGTGCGAGGTCCAGCACCCGCCGCGTACCCAGCCAGCCGGCCAGTCCGATGCCGAGGGTTCCGCCGGCCACACCGAAGACGAAGGTCATCGGGTTGATCGTGTAGTCGAACCCGAACACCTGCCAGGCCAGCAGTCCTCCGACTGCACTCGCGATCAGCGCCGCGAGCAGCCCCGACAACAGCCCCAGCGCGCCGAACTCGGCGAGCAGGCCGTTGCGGATCTGCTGCCGTCTCGCGCCCAGCGTTCGCAGCAGCGCCGTCTCGCGCCTGCGCACGTCTCGGGTTGCCTGCACCGCCGCGTACAGCACGGTCAGGCCGGCGAACAGTGTGAACAGGAACACGTACTCGACCGCGCGGGTCGCTTGCTCGATCACTGCGCGGACCTGCGCGAGCAGCGCCGCGACGTCGATCGCGGTCACTGCCGGAAACTCGCGCAGCCAGCGGTTCTTCTCGCCTTCCAGCGCATCGGGCAGGTGGATGCTGGTGATGTAGGTGCGTGGCTGCTCCTCCAGCAGCGCTGGCGGACCGATCACGAAGAAGTTGACCTTGAAACTGTCCCAGTCGACCTCGCGGATGCTGGTGATTCGGCCGCTGAACGGGGCCCCCGCGATGGTGAAGGTCAGTTCGTCGCCCAGGCGCAGTCCGAAGCGCTCCATCAGCCCGCTCTCGACCGACCATTCGCCCGCTGCGGGCTCCGGGTCGAACCAGCGACCGGCGACGATCCGGTTGTGCGCGGGTGGTGCCTGCGCGTGGGACAGGTTGAATTCGCGCTCGAGCAGCCGGCGCGCCCGATCGTCCTCGAAGTCCGCCGCCGAAACGCGCTCGCCATTGATCTCGACCAGCCGCCCGCGGATCATCGGCTCCATCGTCGGCCGCTCCAGTCCCGAGCCCTCGATGCGATCCGCGAAGGCCTGCTCCTGTCCCGGCTGTACGTTGATGAAGAACAGGTTCGGGGCGTCGGCCGGGATATTCTGCTCCCAGGCGGAGAGCAGATCGACCCGGACGATCGCAAGCAGCAGCAGTGCGAGGATGCCGATGCTGAACGCGACCATCTGGATCGCGCTCAGGCCACCGCGCCGGGAAAGGTTCGCGAGACCGAAGCGCAGCGCCATGCCGCCGCGGTCGCGCAAAGGTCTCAGCAGCACGATCAGCAGCCAACCGAGGGCTCCGAGCACCACCAGCGCGATCCCGGTGCCGACCAGCACCCAGGCCGCGAGTACGGGATCGGCCGATTGCCAGTAGAGCAGGGCGCCGAAAGTGATCAGTGCCAGTGCCGTGGACAGCCAGACCGACACCGGCGGCAACCCGAGGTTGCGTTGCAGTACCCGTAGCGGCGGCACCCGCCCGATGCGCAGCAGGGCCGGCAGCGCGAATCCGGCGGCCGTGATCAGGCCAACACCCAGCCCTGCGACCAGCGGACGCCAGCCCGGCGGCGGGAGATCAGCCGCAAGCCAGTCGCGCAGCATTCCGCTGAGCACGAACTGCGCGGCAAAGCCCAGTGCCAGCCCCAGGACGCTGGCGCCCGCCGCGATCGCGAGCACGCGCAGGAAGTACAGCCGCAATACACGGTGCCGGCTCGCGCCGAGGGCGCGCATCACCGCGGCCGCGTCCGCACGCTGGTTCGCGTAATGATGCGCGGCCACCGCGATCGCCGCCCCCGCGAGCAGCACGGCCATCAGCGAGGCCAGCCCGAGGAAGCGCCGCGCGCGGTTGACCGCCTCGCGCAGTTCCGGGTTCGCGTCCTCCAAGTCGAGCAGGCGTTGCCCCTCGACCATTTCGTTGTCCAGCCACGAGCCCAGCCCTTCAACCGCAGCCGGTGGGCCTGCGGCCAGGAACTGGTGCCGCACGCGGCTCCCCGGGCCGATCAGGCCCGTGCGCTCGAGGTCCTCGAAATGGATGAGCAGACGCGGAGCGATGTCGAACAGGTTGCTGCCGCGATCGGGTTCCACCAGCATTTGCGCGGCAAGGTTCAGCGTCAGGTAACCAAGTTCGACGGCATCGCCTGGCGTGAGATCGAGAGACAGCAGAAGCGCGCCATCGCCCCAGGCTTCGCCGGGCGCCGGGCCGTGGCGAAGGCGCTCCGGTTCCGGGTCCGCGCGCAGTTGCACCTCTCCCCGAAGCGGCCAGTCCTGGTCGACGGCCCGTACCGAGACCAGTTGTGACTCGTCGTCGGGCGTGAACAGCACGCTGGGCAATGTCGCGCTCCGGGTTGCCGAAAGGCCCCGGGCCCGGGCTTCCTCCAGCCAGTGTTCCGGGATCGCCGAATCCGAGACCACCGCAATGTCGCCGCCCAGCAGCGTCGCGGCCTGCTGGGTCATGCCGCGCTCGACCCGGTCGGTGAAGAAGCCGACTGCGGCGACCGCGGCCACCGCGATCACCAGCGCGGCGGCCAGCACCCGCAGCTCGGGGCTGCGCCATTCGCGCAACGTGTCGCGCAGGAAGGCCGAGCCGCGTCGTGGTGCCGGTGTCACTGCAGCACCCCGTCACGGATGTGCACGATGCGGTCGCAGCGATTGGCCAGCGCCGGGTCGTGCGTGACCAGCACCAGCGCGGCCCGGCTGTCGGCGGCGCTGCCGTCGGCACCGGATCCGGCGAGTCCGAACAGCAGCTCGATGATGCGCGCGCCAGTCTCGGCGTCCAGGTTTCCGGTGGGTTCGTCGGCGAACAGCACCGCCGGACGGTCGACGATCGCGCGGGCGATTGCCACGCGTTGCTGCTCCCCGCCGGAAAGCTGGTGCGGATAATGGCTGGCGCGCGCCTGAAGGCCGACCTGCTCCAGTGCAGTGCGGGCGCGGTCCGTGAGTTCGCGGGCGGAGACGCGGTCATTGGCGGGGTTCAGCTCCAGTGGCAGCAGCACGTTCTCCAGTGCGGTCAGCGCTGGCAGCAACTGGAACGACTGGAACACGAAGCCCACCCGTCCCGCGCGCAGCGCGGCGCGCCCATCCTCATCCAGTTTCCCGATATCCTTGCCGAGCAGGCGAACTTCTCCGGCACTCGGAGCGTCCAGACCAGCAAGAAGGCCCAGCAAGGTCGACTTGCCCGAGCCGGAGGCGCCCAGGATCGCGAGGCTCTCGCCGGGCTTTACCGCCAGCGAGATGCCGCGCAGGATCTCCAGCGGCCCGCTGGGTCCGTGAATCCGCTTTTCCAGGCCGGTTGCCTGCAGTACGGAGTTCGAGGATGCATCCATGTTTCGTTTCCTGATCACAATGGTTCTGGCGTTGCTATGGAGTGTTTCCAGCGCCGGTAATTCCCCCGACGTGCATCGAATCCTGGTCCTCGGGGATTCGCTCAGCGCGGCGCACGGGATCGACGGGGACGCCGGCTGGGTCTCGCTGCTCGAAGCCCGCCTCGCTGAGCGTGACGCGCGCTGGTCGGTTCGCAATGCCTCCGTCGGGGGCGAGACCACGGCCGGCGGGCGCAGCCGCCTGCCAGCACTGCTGGAAGAGGTCCGCCCGGACCTGTTGATTCTCGAACTCGGCGGCAACGACGGTCTGCGTGGGCTCTCCCTCCGGGCGATGCGCGAGAACCTCGAAACAATGCTCGACGCCGCCGACGCGGCGGGCGCCGAGGTGCTGCTCGCCGGGATCGAAATTCCTCCCAATTACGGGCCGGTCTACACGGAACGTTTCCGCGCGATTTTTGCCGATCTCGCGGCGGACAGGGAACTGGCGTTCGTGCCTTTCCTGCTCGACGGCATCGCGCTGGAGCCCGGGATGATGCTCGATGACGGCATTCATCCTGGCGTGGAGGCACAGCCGCGGATCCTGGACAACGTCTGGACTCAGCTCGAGCCCATGCTGGAACGGCTGGAGCAGGGAACCTTCGAGCCCGCGGCCCACTAGGTGCCAAGTGATGTCTGGCGTCTCTGTGCTGTAGCCCGGATCCTGGCCTCCCACAGTCCTGTGGCTGGCTCCCATGTCTGAGAGGGCGCGTCTCTGCGTTGACCCCGGCTGCTCAGTCGGCGCCCGCTGGGCCATCAATAAGCTGCCGCAATTCCCCAAGAATCGCATCTGGCAGCAGCGCACGCAGCACCGGGTGGGCGTCGGCCTCGACGGTGCTCACGACCGGCAGCGTGAGGATACGCGGTTGGCGCGTGAGCGGGTCGCCATACTGGTTGGTCTGGATTCGCGGTCCGGAACTGGTGTCCAGCAGCGCAACCTGCGGCCCCTCGGCAAGCACTTCGACCAGCTCGAGCCGATGGCCGGCGTAATGGCCCCGGATTCCGATCAACGGGGTCAGGAGCTGGACCACGTCCCGCGTCCAATGGCCGGAACGTTTCACGATGTTCTCGGGGCTTCCGCTGGTTTCCGGTATCTGCATGGCTTGGCTCCTCTGCCCGATATTCTCCGCAAATGCCGGCTGCGCGTTCCAAAACCTCTGTTACGCGGGGTAGTGGTGCCGCGTTGCCGGACGCACCGGTGCCGCCACTCCTCGCGAGGTTGCACACACAAGGTATACTGGAGGCATGTCCCCGTAGCTCAGCTGGATAGAGTGGCCCCCTCCTAAGGGGCAGGTCGCAGGTTCGAATCCTGCCGGGGACGCCATAGAAAACAAAGGGTTGGGAGAAGTCTCCTGGCCCTTTTTTATTTCGGGGGTGCAATGGGGTGCATGCTGTAGAGGACGGGCACAGACTCATGAATCTGGACCCCGGTCCCTCGGGCACCCCCGCGTCGTTGAGCGCGCATTCCGCCCCGGTTGTCAGGACCGCCCGGGCGGCCGGGTGCCACGGTGGGCTTCGGCGCGCAGCGGGTCGTCCGGCCAGTGGTGTTTCGGATAACGGCCCTTCAGATCCTTCGCCACTTCCGGATAGGTGCGCGTCCAGAAACCCGCGAGGTCCTGCGTGATCTGAACCGGGCGCCGTGCGGGCGAGAGCAGGTGCAGCGTCAGCGGAACCCGGCCATTGCCGATCGTTGGGGTTTCGGTCCAACCGAAGATTTCCTGGATGCGCACCGCGAGCACCGGCCTTTGGGGTTCGGTGTAGTCGATGCGCAGACTGGACCCGCTGGGAACCTGGATATGTGACGGAGCGAGCCGTTCCAGCCGCTGCTGCTGATCCCAGTCGAGTTCCGCGAGCAATATCGCGACCAGGTCCAGGTTCTGCAACTGGGTCAATCGTGTGATTCCGGCCAGCCAGGGTCCGAGCCAGGTCTCCAGGCGCTTCAGGATGGCCGCGTCCGCGAGGTCCGGCCAGTCGCCGCCTTCCCACTCGCGAGCGAAGGCGATGCGCTGACGCAACCGGGTCGCGTCTGGGGTCCATCGGAGGCAGTCCAGCCCCCTGCGCTCGATTGCCGCCAGCAGCAGACGGGTGACAGCAGCTGGATCGACGCGCGGCAGTGGTCGGCTCTCAAGCAGCAGCGCACCGAGTCGTGTCTCGTGGCTTGCGCCAACGGCTCCGTTTTCGGCGTCCCACTCCACACGCTCCACGGTCCGGACCAGGTGAGTCAGATCGCGGGTCAGGCAGCCGGCCTCCAGCGGCGCCGCCAGGTGAATCCTGGCTTCGCGCTGCCCCGCATCGAGCACCGCGGCCACGATGCACGGAGCGGCCGCCAGATCGTCGTCACGCGGGAACCAGGCGCCGCGGCCGCCGGAAAGCAAAAACCGCCCTTCTGCCCCCGCGCGCCGCAGGCCGATGCGGTCGGGGTAGGCGAACGCGAGCAGCAGCCCGGCGGCTTCCGGGTCCACCGTCTCGTGCCGATCAATACCGAGTTGGCTGGTCCAGCGTCCTGCCTGCTGCAGCAGTCTGCGGCGCAGTGCA
>PULL01000209.1 GCA_003550945.1 Thioalkalivibrio sp.
CTTGCGTACTTCGCCTCCGCCAGCCAGTACAGAGCGTTGGCCGAGTACACGCCATCCGGATGACGTTCCATGAAACGTTCGAACTGCAGGATCGCGGCCTCGTATTCGCCACCCATCAACCGGTCGAACGCAGCCTCGTACGCACTCTGTTCATCGGCATCGGGCAGGGGTTCGTCGAACTCGGGAAGTGGCTCCGGCACCGGCGCCCGAGCCTCAAAAGCCCCGCCTTCGACCAGGCCTAGACGTTCATCGAGGTTGCGGAACTGGTCGCGTTGGCGAGCGCGGACGTTGCGCAGGTCGTTTTCGAGCTGCTCCACCTGCCCTCTGAGCTGGCGAACCTCGGCCTGCAGATCGTCGACGCTGCGCAGCATGTCCGTGAGCACGCCGGAGTCGAGCAGGCGCTCGACACGCTCCACGCGCATTTCCAGCATCTGCAACTGGTGCTGCGTCGCCACCGGCGAACCGGCCTGGGCCCAGAGCGAAGGGGCCTGCAGCAACAGGACCATTCCGAGCAGGGCGCCGGCGACCCTCCGGGAACGGCTCCCGCGGGGAAACTCGCGCGAAGTGCGCATCATTGCGGGCTGCGGATGTCGGGAGCCCCGGGCGAGGGATCCCCCCGCCCGGGCCTCATGACCGTCAGCGCCGCACCTCGTAAACCAGTTCGACACGCCGGTTGCGCGCCCAGGATTCCTCGGTTTGGGTGAATGCCACCGGCATTTCCTCACCATAGCTGATCACCTCCAGCTGCGTGTCGCGGGCCCCGTTCAGCGTCATGATGCGCCGCACCGACTGGGCCCTGCGCTCTCCGAGCGCCAGATTGTACTCGCGGGTCCCGCGCTCGTCGGTATGCCCCTCCAGGCGCAGGCGCGCGCCGGGGTTCTGCGACAGGTAGCGCGAGTGGGCCTCGAGCATCGGAACGAACTCCGGACGCACGGTGTCGCGGTCGAAATCGAAGTAGACCAGCCGCTCGGCGAGCAGGCTCTGCGGATCGTCCAGCGGATCCACGCGCAGGTCGCGGTCGACGCCGATTCCACGCGCCTCGGCCTCACGGCGCGCGCGTTCCGTGGCCTCGGCCTCGGCGGCGGCCGCCTCTGCGGCAAGCCTCTCGGCCTCGGTCAGGTCCCGCTTCGGCTGGGCGCAGGCCGCGAGCAGGACGGTCATCAGCAGGATCAAGCCCCAACGGATCATTGCGTTCATTCAGTGTTTCCTCACAAGGCGTTCAGATGGTGGCAACGGGGGAGATCAGAGAGGCGACCAGGCAGGCTCCCGCACCTCGCCTGTTCGCGCCGCCAAACGCTGGTGTACCCTTCCGTCGCGGCTGACGGAGCCCAGTATTCCCCGACCCCGGTCGGTGGTCGAGTAGATGATCATGCTGCCATTCGGCGCAAAGCTCGGCGACTTGTCGTAGCGACCCCGGGTGAGCAGGGTTACCCGGCGCGTCTCGAGATCGAGGCGGGCTAGACGCAACCCGCCCTCGCCACCCTGCACGTAGACCAGTGACTTGCCATCCGGCGACACCGTGGCGGCACCCGCAGAGGACCCTTCAAAAGTCAGGCGCTGGGCGGTTCCGCCCGGCAGGCGCATCTGGTAGATCTGCGGTGAGCCCGCGCGATCCGAAGTGAAGTACAGGATCTCGCCGTCCGGCGACCAGGCCGGCTCGGTGTCGATCGCATTGGAACGCGTGACCTGTGTCAGCGCTCCGGTGTCGAGATCCAGGATGTAGATGTTCGGGGTGCCGTCGCGCGACAGACTCATCGCCATGCGGCGGCCGTCGGGTGACCAGGCCGGGGCGCTGTTGATGCCCGAGAAGCTCGCGAGGCGGTCACGCGCGCCGGTCTCGACATTGTGCCGGAACACCTCGGAACGCCGGTTCTCGAACGACACGTATACGAGATAGCGACCGTCGGGGGACCACTCGGGCGACATCAGCGGCTGTGAGGAGCGGAACAGGGTACGCGGATTGGCCCCGTCGGAATCGGCCACCTCGAGCGTGAAGCGCCGGTCGTCGCCCTGCCCGGTCACACCGACATAGGCGATGCGCGCGCTGAACGCGCCCTTGTCGCCGGTGATCTGCTCGTAAACGATGTCCGACACCCGGTGCGCGCCACGGCGCAGCATTTCCGGGGGAACCGGAATCCGGAAACCGCCCATGCGCTGGTTTGCGAGCACGTCGAACACGTGGAACTCGATCAGCACGCGTTCCGCTTCGGGGAGCAGGCGGCCGATGACCAGGTATTCCGCGCCCACCGCGGCCCATTGTTCGGCAAGGAAATCGTCCGGGCCGGTCGGGCTGCGAGCCAGCCGGTCACGTCCGAGTACCTGGAACAGCCCGCTACGTGCGAGGTTGGTGCCGACGATCTGCGCAACGTCTTCCGACGCGCTGCCGTCGCCCTCCCAGGCGAACGGAGTCACCGCGACGGGAATCGCCCCGGTCACACCCTCCGTGACCGTGACCTCGAGGACCGCAGCCGCCGGGCCCGTCGCCAGCAACAGCAGTCCGAACAGCCAGACCTGCAAACTTCTGTATTTCATGTTCGTCACCTAGCCCGTGTCGGGCGAAAAACGTATGCGAATGCCACCTTGTACCGAAGCCGCATCCGGGGGCCGCGGCAGGGACTGCAACCGTTCCATGGTCTGGCGCACGGATTCGCAGAACGCGGCACTGCCGGCACAACGCTGCACATCGAAACTCAGGATGCGCCCAGTGTCGGGGTTGATGCGCACCAGCACCACCGCCTCGTCCGATGCCCGCGTCCCTTCGGGCTTGCGCCAACGCCGCTCGACCGTCGCCTGCACCTCGGCAATGTAGGCCTGTCGCTGCGCATCCTCGCGTGCGCGCCGGTCGGCGGCTTCGCGCTCGGCACGCGCCGCCGCAAGCCGGCGCTGCTCCTGCTCCATCTGCTCGCGGCGCCGCTGTTCCTCCAGCTCGCGCGCCTGGGCCTCGCGCCGACGGGCCTCTTCCTCGGCGCGCCTGCGCTCCGCCTCCTCGCGCTCCCTGCGTTCGGCCTCCGCCGCCCGGCGCGCCTCCTCGGCGGCCCGGCGTTCGGCTTCCGCGCGCGCCCGTTCCGCCTCGGCTTCGCGCCGTTGCTGCTCCAGCCTCGCGCGCTCGGCCTCCGCCTCGCGCCGCTCCTGCTCGATCTGCGCACGCTCCGCCTCGGCCAGCCGCCGCGCTTCCTCCGCGACCCGGATCGCCTCCTGGCGCGCTTCCTCGGCCTCGCGCAGTGCCTGCACCCGCGCCCGCTCCTCTGCTTCCCGGCGCGCCTGCTCTTCCTGCTGCCGCCGTATTTCCTCCTGGCGCTGGCGCTCCGCTTCGCGGCGCGCGTCCTCCTCGCGCTGCAGCGCCTCGGCGATGAGTTCCTGTTCCGCCGTAAGGATCTCCCGCTCCCTGCGTTCGAAGGCCTCGACATCCACCGCGACGGCCTCGATCACTTCGACCGGCTCCATCTGCGCCCGTGCGGCTAGCGAAGCTGCGTGTGGCGCGAGAAAGGACACGTTCAACAGCAGCGCCGCGAACAGCACGACGTGCAGCAGCATCACCAGAAACAGGCGACCGATGTGCTGTCGGACCAGGCTGATCACTGCGCGCTCACCGGCTGGGTCAATTCGTGTCCCTGGGCGGTTCCGTCAGCAGGCCCACGCGGCCGGCGCCGGCACGCTGCAACGCCACCATCGCGTCCATCACGCGTCCGTAATCGACGTTCCGGTCGCCACGGACATAGGTCTGCACCCCGGGCGTGTCGGCCAGAATGCCCTGCACGATGCCGATCAGTTCCGGCACCGCGAGCGGCTCATTCACCAGCGGGCCCTGGTTCAGGCTCATCGCCCCCGCCGCAGTCACCGTGACCACGATCGGCTCGCCCGCGCGCTGCTCGGTTTCCAGCGCCTCGGCTTGCGCCTCGGGCAGATCCACCTCGACACCCTGCTGCAGCATTGGCGCGGTGATCATGAAAATGATCAGCAGCACCAGCATCACGTCGATGAACGGCACGACGTTGATCTGCGACATGGGTCGCCGCAGGCGCCGGCTGTTCCTTCGGGACATCTCCGCCATCGAAATTCCCTACTCCTTGGCCTCTGCCGCGCCGCGTCCGGCAGTCTGGCGCGCCAGCAGAGCCACGAATTCGTCGCTGAAATTCTCGAAGCGGCCGATCAGCCGGTCCACGTCGGTGGCGAAGCGGTTGAAGGCGATCACCGCGGGGATGGCCGCGAACAGGCCCAACGCGGTCGCGATCAGTGCCTCCGCAATCCCTGGAGCGACCATCTGCAGGGTCGCCTGCTGCGCACCCGACAGCCCCAGGAACGCGTGCATGATTCCCCACACGGTCCCGAACAGGCCGATGTAAGGGCTGGTCGACCCGACGGTGGCGAGGAACTGCAGGTAGCGTTCCAGGTCGTGCCCCTCCCGGGAGATCGCGACCCGCATCGACCGGTGGGTGGACTCGACCACGTGCCCCGGCTGCTGGCGGGTGCGCAGAAACTCCTTGAAGCCGGAGGAGAACACGTGTTCCAGGCCGGACATGTCCGGCTTGCGCCGGATCCCGTCGTACAGGTGGGCCAGATCGATACCGGACCAGAAACGCTCCTCGAACTCGTCGGAGGCCCTGTTCGCCACCTTGATCGTGCGCGCCTTGACCAGGATCACCAGCCAGGACAGCACCGAGGCCACCACCAGGATCACCATGACCAGTTGCACGATCAGGCTGGCATCGAGAATCAGCCGCCACAGGGAAAGGTCCACAGTCACCGTTTCTCTCCTAGATCCAATTCGATCGCGCTTCGCACCGGTGCGGGAATCGCCACCGGCACGAAACGTTCCGCATCCACGCAGGCCAGGCGCACATGCGCCGAGGCCAGTTCCAGATCGCCGCGCGTCACCGACTGCGCAACGTCGATGCTCGCGCGACCCATCCCGCTGGGACGGCAGCTCACCGACAGCGCGTCGTTGAAGCGCGCGGGCCGCTTCAGGTCCAGATGCACCGAGCGCACCACGAACAGAATACCCGTGTCCGCGCGCAGCCGGTCCTGTTCAAAGCCTCGCTGGCGCAGCCACTCCGTGCGCGCCCGCTCCATGAATCGCAGGTAATTCGCGTAGTACACCACGCCGCCCGCGTCGGTATCCTCGAAATAGACCCGCACCGGCCAGACGAACGCGCCACTGTCGCCCGCCGCGATGCGGCCGGGGGTCACCGGCATCAGGTCGAACCCCCCGGGCCTTCCACCCCGTAACGTTTCACTCCGGAACCTTCCACCCCTGGGCTTTCCACCTGCGCGAACAGGTCCGGGCGCGTGCTGAGCGGCGCGGTCAGACCCAGCAGCTGGAAGGTCTTGCGCGTGGCCTGGCGCCCGCGCGGCGTGCGCATCAGGTACCCCTGCTGAATCAGGAATGGTTCCACGACATCTTCCAGTGTACCCCGATCCTCGTTCAGCGCGGTGGCCAAACTCTCAACCCCGACCGGGCCGCCGTCGAATTTCTCGACCAACACTTCCAGCAGGCGGCGGTCCTGCGCATCGAGACCGGCCGCGTCGATCGCCAGCAGATCGAGCGCCTCGGCCGCCACCGGACTGGTGATGAACCCGTCGGCGCGGACCTGCGCGAAGTCGCGCACGCGCCGCAGCAGCCGGTTGGCCAGGCGCGGGGTCCCGCGGGCGCGCCGGGCGATCTCGGCCGCACCGCCGGCCTCGATGCCGACGTTGAGCAGGCCGGCCGCCCTGCGGACGATTCCCGCAAGATCCTCCACGCTGTAGTGCTCCAGGCGCTGCACGATCCCGAAGCGGTCGCGCAACGGCGCGGTCAGCAAGCCCGCCCGTGTTGTCGCGCCCACCAGGGTGAACGGCGGCAGGTCCAGCTTGATCGACCGCGCCGCCGGCCCTTCGCCGATCATGATGTCCAGTTGAAAGTCCTCCAGCGCAGGGTACAGCACCTCTTCCACCACGGTCGGCAGCCGGTGGATCTCGTCGACGAACAGCACGTCCCGAGGCTCCAGCGCGGTCAGGATGGCCGCGAGATCACCCGCCCGCTCCAGCACCGGCCCCGAGGTCTGCCGCAGGCTCACCCCCAGCTCGTGCGCGATGATGTGCGCGAGCGTGGTCTTGCCCAGCCCCGGCGGCCCCGCGACCAGCGTGTGGTCCAGCGCCTCTCCACGACCCCGGGCGGCCTGGATGAACAGCTCCATCTGCTCCACCGCGCGCGGCTGCCCGGCAAACTCCGCGAGCCGCCAGGGGCGCAGACTCACCTCGCTGCCGCGGTCTTCCGGAAGACGCTGCATTTCCACCAGGCGGGATTCCATGCACACAGTATGACCACAAGCGATCGCCGATTACACCCGCTGTACCTGCAAAAATTGCACCCGTTTGGCAACACACGCGCGCGGACCCCGATCGCATCAGGAGCGCAACGTGGCCCGCAGTGCCAGGCGCACCAGGGCCTCGGTGGTTTCGGCCTGGCCGCGCACCGCCGCGAGCATGCGCTCGGCATCCGCCGCCCGGTAGCCCAAGGCCTGCAGTGCGGCCGCCGCCTCGCGTTCCGGTCCCCGACCCGCCGCCGGAGTGCCTCCCTCGCCCGCCGCCCCGAAACCCAGATCGGTCAGACGCTCGCCCAATTCGAGTACCACCCGCTCCGCGGTGCGCTTGCCAATGCCCGGCACCCGGGTCAGCGACGCGATATCGCCCGCGGTGATGTGGCCCGCGAGTTCGTCGGCGGCCATGGTCGAGAGCATCGCGAGCGCGAGCCGGGCGCCGATGCCGTTCACCCGGATCAGGCGCCGGAACAGGTCGCGGTCGCGTGCGCGCAGGAACCCGAACAGCACGTGGGCGTCCTCGCGCACCACGAGGTGGGTGAACAGCACCGCCCGCGCCCCGGTCTCCGGCAGGCTGGCGAGGGTGGACAGCGGAACCTCGACCTCGTACCCGACCCCGCCCACGTCCAGCAGCACGCTCTGCAGGTCGCGCGCACGCAGGGTGCCCTCGAGCCGCGCGATCATGGCCGGGACGCGAGCGCCGCCAGTTGCCGGCTGGCGTAGCCGCGCGTGTGCTGCGTGTGAGCGTGGCACACCGCGACCGCCAGCGCGTCCGCCGCATCGGCTGGCAACGCCTCGTCGATCTGCAGGATCTGCCGCATCATGTGCTGAATCTGCGCCTTCTCCGCGCGGCCGCTGCCGACTACCGCCAGCTTCACCGCTCGCGGCGCGTATTCGTAAACCGAAAGCCCGGCTCGGGTCGCAGCGCAAAGGGCCGCACCGCGCGCATGCCCGAGCTTCAGCGCCGATTGCGCGTTGCGGGCCAGGAACACCGACTCGATCGCGAGCGCCTCGGGCACGAGTTCATCGATCACCCGACCGACCCCTTCGAAAATCGCGCCCAGACGTTCGGGCAGCTCCCCCGATCCGGTCCGGATCACGCCGTAGCCGCAGGGTCTCAGGCGATCGCCGTACGCCTCGATCACGGCAAAGCCGGTTATGCGCGAACCGGGATCGATGCCGAGGATGCGCATCGGCGTCAGTCGCCGGAGACGGATTCGGGGAAGTCGGCGTTGGTGTAGACGTTCTGCACGTCGTCGAGGTCGTCGAGCATGTTCAGCAGCTTCAGCACCGACTGCGCCGTTTCCTCGTCCAGCGGTGCCAGCGTGCCGGCACGCATCGTGATTTCGGCGTTCTCGGGTTCGAGTCCGGCGCTGCGCAGCGCGGCCAGTAGCGACTCGTAGCTGTCGGGGTCGGTCAATACCTCGACCGAGCCGTCGTCGTCGACGACCACGTCTTCGGCGCCGCCCTCGATCGCGGCTTCCATCACCGCATCGTCGTCGGTCCCCGCCGGATAATTGATTACGCCCTTTTTCTCGAACAGGTAAGCCACCGAACCATCGGTGCCAAGATTGCCACCGGTCTTGGTGAACGCGTGGCGCACCTCCGCGACCGTGCGGTTGCGGTTGTCGGTCATGCAGTCGACCAGGATGGCCGCGCCGCCCGGGCCGTAGCCCTCGTAGCGGATTTCCTCGTAGTTCGCGCCGTCCATCTCACCGGCGCCACGCTTGGCCGCACGGTCGATGGTGTCCCGGGTCATGTTCGCCGCCAGGGCCTTGTCCGTGGCCAGCCGCAGCCGCGGATTGGCGCTCGGGTCCGAGCCCCCTGCGCGCGCGGCGACGGTGATCTCGCGGATCAGCTTGGTGAAGAGCTTGCCCCGCTTCGCATCCTGCGCGTTCTTGCGATGCTGGATGTTCGCCCACTTGCTATGACCGGCCATATGGTTCGCCCTACTGGTCCAACTTACGAATCCGCAAGCCCAACTCGCGCACCTGCGCCTCGCTGACGGTCGCTGGGGCCTCGGTCAGCGGACAGGCCGCACTCTGGGTCTTCGGGAAAGCCATCACGTCGCGGATGCTGGCGGCGCCCGCGAGCAGCATCACCAGCCGGTCCAGGCCAAAGGCGATACCGCCGTGCGGAGGCGCGCCCTGGGTCAGCGCGTCGAGCAGGAAGCCGAATTTCTCGGCCGCCTCCGCTTCGCCGATTCCGAGCAGTTCGAAGGCCGCCCGCTGCATGTCAGGACGGTGGATACGGATCGAGCCCCCGCCGACCTCGGTGCCGTTCAGCACCATGTCGTAGGCGCGGGACAATGCGGAGCGGGGGTCCGCGCGCAGCGCCTCGGGATCGGCGACCGCGGGGGCGGTGAACGGGTGGTGCAGCGCAAAGAAACGCGTCTCCTTCGGATCCCACTCGAACATCGGGAAATCCACCACCCACAGCGGCCGCCAGCCTGCCTCGACCAGCCCGCGGTCGTGGCCCAGCCGGACCCGCAGCGCGCCGAGGCTTTCGTTCACCACGTTGGCCTTGTCGGCGCCGAAGAAGATCAGATCGCCGTCCGCCGCCCCGGTACGTTCGAGAATCGCCTTGGTCACCGGCTCGGGCAGGAATTTCAGGATCGGCGACTGCAGCCCCGAGGCGCCTTCGGCCAGGCTGTTCACCTTGATGTAGGCGAGCCCGCGCGCACCGTAGCGGCCGACGAACTGGGTGTAGTCATCGATCTCTTTGCGCGACAGGCTGCCGCCGCCGGGCAGCCGCAGCGCGGCAATGCGACCCTCGGGATCGTTGGCCGGGCCGCTGAAGACCTTGAAATCGACCTCGCGCATCAGGTCGGTGAGGTCGGTGAACTCCAGCGGAATCCGCAGATCCGGCTTGTCGGAGCCGAAGCGGGCCATCGCCTCCGCATAGGACATGCGTGGGAAGGGATCCGGCAGCTCCACCCCGAGCACATCGCGGAACATCGCGCGGATCAGTCGCTCGTTCAGCGCCATCACGTCGCTTTCGTCGACGAAGGCCATCTCGATGTCGAGCTGCGTGAACTCCGGCTGGCGGTCCGCTCGCAGGTCTTCATCGCGGAAGCAGCGGGTGATCTGGTAGTAGCGGTCCAAGCCGCCGATCATCAGCAGCTGCTTGAACAGCTGCGGCGACTGCGGCAGCGCAAAGAAGTTGCCGGGGTGGGTGCGGCTGGGCACCAGGTAGTCCCGCGCACCCTCCGGCGTCGCCTTGGTCAGCATCGGCGTCTCGATGTCGAGGAAGCCCTCTTCGTCGAGGAAGCGGCGCAGGCTGCGGGTCACGCGGGCGCGCAGGCGCAGTCGTTCCTGCATCACCGGGCGCCGGAGATCGACGTAGCGGTAGCGCAGACGGGTCTCCTCGCCGACATCGTCGTCATCCAGCGGGAACGGCGGCGTGCGCGACGCGTTCAGCACCTCGAGTTCGGTACCGAGGACTTCGATCGCGCCGGTCCGGAGTTCCGGGTTGGCGGTACCCTCCGGGCGGCGGCGCACTTTTCCGGTCACCCGCAGTACGTACTCGCTGCGGACCTGTTCCGCGGTGCGGAAGATTTCCGGCCGGTCAGGATCGAAGACGACCTGCACCAGCCCTTCGTGATCGCGAAGATCGATGAAGATCACGCCGCCGTGATCCCGGCGCCGGTTGACCCAGCCGCAAAGGGTCACCTCCGAGTCCAGTTCCGCCTCAGTGACCAGTCCACAGAAATGAGTCCGCATTGCGCCAGTTTCCAGCGAAGGTGAGCCTGATGGGTGAGGGGCGCGGCGGGCCAGGGCAGCCCCCACACCCGGCCGAAGGGGCCAAGATGTTACGGTTTGACCACTGGAGGCGCAACTTTGGGCGAGTCCTTGGCCAGCGCTGGCCACTTCGGCGTGACCACACCCAGGGACATCACGAACTTCAGGCCGTCCTCCACCGACATGTCCAGCGCGACCGCGTCGTCGCGGGGCACCATGATCACGAAACCCGAGGTCGGATTGGGCGTGGTCGGGATGAACACCGTGACCACGTCGCGGTCGGTGCGGTGCTGCACTTCGCCGACACCGACGCCGGTCTGAAATCCCAGTGTCCACAGGCCCTTGCGCGGATACTCCACCAACAGCACCCGCTTGAACGACTGCCCGCCATCGTCGAGCACCGTGCGCATCACCTGCTTCACCGCGCTGTAGATCGAACTCACCAGCGGGATCCGCTCGA
>PULL01000011.1 GCA_003550945.1 Thioalkalivibrio sp.
CCCGCCGCCTGCTGGATATGCCCGCGATCGTTGCCCGGGGCCATTGTGATGCGCTGCAGGACTGCGAGGTGAGCTTCACCGGCGCAGACGGCACCGATATACCTGTCGCGGTGAACTGTTCCGCGCTGCGCGACCGCTCGCAGCGCCTGCAGGGCATGGTGTTGGTGGGCCGTCCGGTGGGGGAACTGCGCAGGGCCTATCGAGACCTGAGCCAGGCCCACGAAACCCTGAAGCGAACACAGCAGCAACTGGTGCAGAGCGAGAAGCTGGCCTCGCTCGGCCAACTCGTGGCGGGTGTGGCCCACGAACTGAACAATCCCATCAGCTTCATCGTGGGCAACATCTTCTCGCTGCGCCGCTATCTCGCGCGGATCGGCGAATACCTCGACGCGGTGCATCGCGGGTTGGATGCGCAGGCGTTGCGTTTGCTGCGCGAGCGGCTGCGCATCGATCACACCCTGAGGGACCTGGGGCCGCTGATCGACGGGACCACGGAAGGCGCCGAGCGCACGCGGGACATCGTCGATGCGCTGAAGCGCTTTTCCGCGGTCGACCGCGACCCCGACCAACTCTTCGATCTGGCCGAGGTGGTGGAGCGATCAGTACACTGGGTCAGCACGGCGGCGCCTCGGCGATTTGGGGTGATCAATGGTGTCCGAGGCCCCCTGTTGGTACGGGGATCGGAGAGTCAGATGCAACAGGTGATCATCAATCTGCTCAGTAATGCAGCCGACGCGATGAAGGACACTGCGGAGCCTCAGGTCGATATCGCCGCATCAGTGGAGAACGGAACCGTTTCGGTATCGTTCCGCGACAATGGCTCCGGGATCGAACCGGAGGCGCTGGGCCGCATCTTCGACCCGTTTTTCAGCACCAAACCTGTAGGGCAGGGCACGGGTCTCGGGCTTTCCATCAGCTATGGCATCGTCGAGCGGCACGGCGGACGGCTGGAGGCATGTAACCATCCGGACGGCGGCGCGGCGTTTTACGTGCACTTGCCGCTTGCGGGTGACGGTGATCGCCAGCGATAGTCGCGCGAGCAGGAGGCCGGTGGCCGGTCTTAATGTGGTGGTGGGCACTCATGCGGAAGCCTTCGTTGGCCGTTTCGGGCCGGTCAGCGCCCCTGGCGAGGAACGCCTACCGGCGTTGGTGGATCAGCACTCGGTCCGCAAGGAATACGAGGTTGGTGGATTTCAACGGTAGCAGGCCCCCGTTACCACAGAATGGCTGTAAACTCGCGTGTCGCTCCGCCGCCGGTTTTTTGTTTCCTGGGCAGCTGGGCTGCGGGGGAGCGTGCGCCGTCTCTCACGCTTTGGACGTTGCTTTACGGAAGGTTGCCTGTGCGGTAACATACCGCTCCCGCGTGGAAGGAGCTCGATCGGTCGTGCGGGCCCTGGGCAGTGGTTTCACCTCGAGGGTGGTGCGTCCGGGGCGCTGAGAAGGATTCAGCTGGTTGTGGGGCCTGGAACGGAGCCTTATCCCGTTGCCGGATCCGCACTGCCAATGCCTTGAGGCCCCGGTTGGGGCCTTTTTGTTAGGTCGACGGGCCGGATGATGGTCCTCGACCGGCGCGAGACCGGACGGGCGCGGGCGCGGCCAACCGGGTGTCAGGGGCGATACGGCGCCCTTTTTTTGTTGCTGCCGGGAGGTCCGGCAGTGCTGGTGGGGCCAACGGGCCTCCTGGAGCAGGACGGTTTTGGAGAAGTCGGAGCAACTGGGTGCAATGCTGAGGCCGGTGGTCGAGTCGCTGGGCTTCGAGCTCTGGGGTCTCGAGTACCACTCGGGCTCGAAGCCGGTACTGCTGCGCGTGTACATCGATCACCCGGATGGCATCACGGTGGACGACTGCGGCGATGTGAGCGAGCAGGTCAGCGCGGTGCTGGACGTCGAGGAGCCGATCCGTGGTGACTACACCCTGGAGGTGTCAAGCCCGGGGATCGAGCGCCCGCTGTTCACCGCCGAGCAGTACCAGCAGTATCTGGGCAGCGACGTCAAGGTGCGGCTCGCCTGGCCCGAACACGGCCGCCGCAATTACCGCGGTCGCCTGCTGTCGGTTACGGAGCAGGGGATCGAGGTCGAGGTCGACGGCGAGAGCTTCGCGCTGCCGTTCGGTGCGATCGCCAGGGCCCGGCTGCTCGAGCCCGCTGAGTCCGGGCGTTGATCATTTTTTCGGTGCCGGTTTGCCGATGTCTTGGAGATGCATGGAATGAACAAGGAGATCCTGCTGGTCGTCGACGCCGTGTCGAACGAGAAGGGCGTCGACAAGGGCGTCATCTTCGAGGCGCTGGAGTCGGCCCTGGCCATGGCCACCCGCAAGCGTCATGGCGGGAAGATGGACGTGCGGGTCAAGATCGACCGCGGCTCGGGTGACTACGAGGCTTTCCGGCGCTGGACCGTGCTCGACGACGACGATCCGGAATTCGAATCGCCGGAGCATCAGATCCTGCTCTCCTATGCGCGCCAGGAGCACCCCGAAATCAACGTCGGTGACGTGATCGAGGAGCCGGTGCCCGCCGTCGATTTCGGGCGCATCGCCGCGCAGACGGCCAAGCAGGTGATCGTGCAGAAGGTGCGCGAGGCCGAGCGTGCGAAGGTGGTCGAGGAGTACCAGTCGCGGGTCGGCGGACTCGTGATGGGCATCGTGAAGCGCACCGACCGCAACGGGGTCTACCTGGACCTCGGTGGCAATGCGGAGGCCTTCGTGCCCCGCGAGCACATGATTCCCCGCGAATCCGTGCGCAACAACGACCGGCTCCGCGGCTACCTGCGGGAGATCCGGCCGGAGGCGCGCGGGCCGCAGCTGTTCGTCAGCCGCACCGTGCCCGAATTCCTGATCGAGCTGTTCAAGCTCGAGGTTCCCGAGGTCGGGCAGGGCATCATCGAGATCATGGGTGCGGCGCGCGATCCAGGCATGCGCGCGAAGATCGCGGTGCGCTCCAACGACCCCCGGCTCGATCCGGTGGGCGCCTGCGTGGGCATGCGCGGTTCGCGGGTGCAGTCCGTGTCGAACGAACTGGCGGGCGAACGCATCGACATCATCGTGTGGAACGAGAACCCGGCGCAGTTCGTGATCAACGCGATGTCGCCGGCCGAGGTCCTGTCGATCGTGGTCGACGAGGAGAAGCAGAGCATGGATATCGCGGTGGCGGAGGACAAGCTTTCCCTCGCGATTGGTCGCGGCGGGCAGAACATACGCCTGGCTTCGCAGCTCACGGGCTGGGAACTGAACGTGATGACCGAGGCGCAGGCGGCGGAGAAGAGCGACGCCGAAGCGCAGATGGTGCAGCAGCAGTTCATGGACTCGCTGGACGTGGACGAGGAGGTTGCCGCGATCCTGGTGCAGGAGGGCTTCACTACGCTCGACGAAGTGGCCTATGTCGACGAACAGGAACTTCTCGCGATCGAGGAGTTCGATGCCGACATCGTTGCCGAACTGCGTTCGCGGGCGAGCGACGCATTGCTGACGCGGGCGATCGCCGCGGAAGAACAGCTCGAGGGCGCGCAACCCGCGGCTGACCTGATCAACATGGACGGGATGACCCCTGCGCTGGCGAACAAGCTCGCGGCCCACGGCATCTGCACCATGGAGGATCTGGCCGAGCAGGCGGTGGACGACGTGGTGGAAGTCGCGGGGATCGACCCCGAGCAGGCGGCCGAGCTGATCATGACCGCCCGGGCCCCCTGGTTCGCGGCCGACGCCTGAGACTGCGCGCGATCGGTGGAATCGGTGCGTGGTTTGAGCGAATAGAATTGGACAGGAGGTAGGCGCAATGTCGCAGATGACGGTACAGCAACTCGCGGAATCGGTGGGTACGCCGGTCGAGCGCCTCATCGGCCAGCTGAAAGAGGCCGGTGTCGAGGTGGACGGCCCGGCCGCCAGCGTGACCGACGCGGAGAAGCTGCGCCTGCTGGCGCATCTCCGGGAGGCCCATGGGGCTGCCGGTCAGGGCGACGCGGGTCGGGTCACGCTGAAGCGTCGCGCGACCACCCAGACGCTGAAGGTCAGTGCGGGACAGGGCCGCACCAAGACCGTCAACGTCGAGGTGCGCAAGCGCCGCCAGATCGTCCGCAAGCAGCCGGAAGCCGCCCCGCCGCCCGCTGAACCGGTCCCGGAAACGGCGGCCCCGGCCCCGCTGCCGGAGGCGCCGGCGCCCGAGGCGCCTGCTCCCGAACCCGAGGTGATCGCGCCCGAGGCAAAACCCGAGGCAGCACCCGAGGTCCCGGTGCCCGAGGAAGCCGTACAGCCGGAGGTCGAGGAGGTTCCGGAGCCGGAGGCTCCGGCCCTGCAGGAAGTCAAGGCGAAGGCGCGGCCGATGAGCCGCACCGAGCAACTGGCGCGCCAGGTTGAGGTCGAGCGCGAGGCGATGCGCCGCGCGGTGGAGCAACGCCAGCAGGAGCAGGAGGAGCGCAAGCAGCGTCAGGAACAGAAGCAGCGCGAGGAGGAAGCCGCGGCCCTTGCGAAGGCCGAGGAAAAGGCACGGCTGGAACGCAAGGAAGAGGCGCTCAGGGTACTTGCGGACAAGGAGGTGAAGGCCCGGCAGGAGGCCGCCACCAAGGCCGAACCCGCGCGGAAGAAGGGCCGTCGGGGCGGTCGCGACGAGGAAGGCGGGCGCCGGGAACTGCACGTGACCGGCGAGCGCCGAGGGCGCCGCGAGAAGGGCAAGAGCCGCGTCGCGCAGACCGCGGCGGCGGCCGCAGTCGCCAGCAAGCACGGCTTCGCGCGGCCGACCGCACCGGTGGTGCGCGAAGTCGAGATCCCGGAGACCATCACCGTCGGCGAACTGGCCCAGGCGATGGCGATCAAGGCGCCACAGCTGATCAAGGCGTTGATGGGCATGGGCGTGATGGCCACCATCAACCAGAGCATCGATCAGGATACCGCGGTGCTGGTGGTCGAGGAGATGGGGCACAAGGCGGTCGCGGCGCAGGCCCGAAGCATCGAGGACGAGATCAGCGTCGATATCCAGCAGACCGGCGAAGCGAAGCCGCGCCCGCCAGTGGTTACGGTGATGGGTCATGTCGATCACGGCAAGACTTCGCTGCTGGACTACATCCGCAAGGCCAAGGTTGCCTCGGGCGAGGCGGGTGGCATTACCCAGCACATCGGTGCGTACCACGTGCCCAACACGAAGGACGGCATCACCTTTCTCGATACCCCGGGGCACGCGGCGTTCACCGCGATGCGTGCCCGTGGCGCGAAGGCCACGGATATCGTGATCCTGGTGGTCGCGGCGGACGACGGCGTGATGCCGCAGACCATCGAGGCGATCGAGCACGCGAAAGCGGGCGGCGTGCCGCTGGTGGTCGCGGTGAACAAGACCGACAAGCCGGACGCCGACCCCGAGCGGGTGATGAACGAATTGTCCCAGCGCGGGGTGATCCCGGAAGCCTGGGGCGGTGACACCCAGTTCGTGCAGGTATCCGCGCTGACTGGCAAGGGCATCGACGAACTGCTGGAGGCGATCGGGCTGCAGGCCGAGGTGATGGAGCTCCAGTCGCCCGACGAGGGTCCGGCCCGCGGCGTGGTGATCGAATCGCGGCTGGACAAGGGGCGCGGACCGGTCGCGACGGTGCTGGTGCAGTCCGGCCTCCTCAAGCACGGCGATATCCTGCTCAGCGGCCAGGAATACGGCCGCGTGCGGGCGATGTTCGACGACACCGGCGCTTCGGTAAAGAAGGTGGGGCCTTCGATGCCGGTCGAGGTCCTCGGACTGTCCGGTGTGCCCAACGCCGGCGACGAGGTTCTTGTGGTCGCCGACGAGAAGACCGCGCGCGAGGTGGCCGCGCACCGCGAGACCAAGCAGCGCGAGCATAAGCTGGCCGCGCAGCAGGCATCGAAGCTCGAAAACATCTTCAACCAGATGAAGGAAGGCCAGGTCGCAACCGTGAACATCCTGCTGAAGACGGATGTCCAGGGTTCCGCGGAGGCGCTGCGCGACTCGCTGATCAAGCTGTCCACCGAAGAGGTGCGGGTGAAGGTGGTGTCCGCCGGGGTCGGCGGAATTTCCGAGTCCGACATCAACCTCGCGATGGCCAGCCAGGCGATCATCATCGCGTTCAACGTGCGTGCGGACGCCGGCGCGCGCCGTCTGGCCGCCGACAACGAGATCGACATCCGTTACTACTCGGTGATCTACGAGGCGATCGAGGACGTGAAGCAGGCGCTCTCCGGTCTGCTGTCGCCCGAGACGCGCGAGGAGATCATCGGTCTGGCCGAAGTGCGCGATGTGTTCAAGGCCTCGGGCTTCGGTGCGGTCGCCGGCTGCCTGGTCGTCGAGGGCACGGTGAAGCGGGGCAACCCGATCCGCGTGCTGCGCGACAACGTGGTGATCTACGAGGGCGAACTCGAGAGCCTCCGGCGGTTCAAGGACGACGTCAGCGAGGTCCGCACCGGGACCGAGTGCGGCATCGCGGTGAAGAACTACAACGACGTTCGCCCGGGTGACCAGATCGAGGTCTACCAGCGGGTGGAAGTGGCGCGGACGCTCTGATGACCACGCGTCGGGACTACCAGCGCAGCGATCGCGTCGGCGACCAGATGCAGCGTGAGCTTGCGGAACTGATCCGGCTGGAGGTCAAGGATCCCCGTGTCGGGATGGTGACGCTCTCCGGGGTCGAGGTCAGCCGCGATCTTGCGCACGCGAAGGTGTATTTCACCCAGCTGGGCGGCGAGGACAAGGGGCTGGAAGCGGAACAGGGGCTGAACCACGCCGCAGGTTACCTGCGGCATGCGCTGGGTACCCGCATGCGGCTGCGCAGCGTCCCGCAGCTGCGGTTCATCTATGACGACACCCCCGAACGCGGGGCACGCCTGTCGGCCCTGATCGACTCGGCGATCGCGGAGGATGCGGCCCACCATTCCGGTGACGCGGCGTCGGAAGACTCCGGCGGCCGGGACGAGCGCTGAGGTTCGGGCAGGATTGCCCTTGTTGGGCGGGCTGCAGCCCGGGTTCCGGCATGCCGATCCAGCGTCGCGACATCGATGGCATCATTCTGCTGGACAAGCCCCTCGGCTGGAGTTCGAACCAGGCGCTGGGGCGGGTCAAGTACCTGCTGGCTGCACGGAAGGCGGGCCACACGGGCAGCCTCGACCCCCTGGCCACCGGCCTGCTGCCGCTGTGTTTCGGGCAGGCCACCAAGGTTTCCGGGTGGCTGCTGGACGCCGACAAGCGCTACGAGGCCGTGGCCCGGCTCGGCGTGGTGACCCGCACTGGCGACCTCGAGGGCGAGGTTCTGCGCGAGTGCCCGGTACCGGCGCTCTCGGCCACCGCGATCGAGCGGGCCTGCGCCGGCCTGCGGGGTGAAATCCAGCAGGTGCCACCGATGTACTCAGCGCTGAAACACGAAGGTCGGCGGCTTTACGAACTGGCGCGCAAGGGCGTCGAGGTGGAGCGTCCGGCCCGGGCCGTGACCGTGCACGCGCTGACGGCATCCCTGATTGCACCCGATCGCCTGCGGATTCAGGTCCGGTGCAGCAAGGGCACGTATATCCGCACCCTGGTGGAAGACCTCGGTGAGGCGCTCGGCTGCGGCGCGACGGTGGCCGAATTGCGGCGTACCGGTCACGGGGCTTTCGACGCCGCCGACATGGTGTCGTTGGCAACCCTTGAAAACGCCGCCGACGCGGCGGGTCCCCAGGGTCTGGAGCGCTGGCTGCTGCCGGCCGACCGGGCGCTGGCGGATCGCCCGGAGGTCCGGCTGGATGCTGCGAGCAGCCGGTTCCTGCGTCAGGGCCAGCCGGTGTTCGTCGCGGGAGTGCGGGATACCGGCCCATTGCGCCTCTACGATCCGCAGGGTACGTTCCTCGGGGTGGGCCAGTTGCAGGACGACGGCCGCGTGGCACCGCGCCGGCTTTTCGTTTCGCCGGTTTCCTGTTAATTCGTGGCGTTGGCGTGCTACTATTTCGCGCCTTCACCGGACCCACGCTGTGAAGGCGCCTGTGCGTGCATCGGAAACGCCCGTTCCAGCCCGCAGCAGGGTTGAAGCGGCCGGCGGCGCTGCGTGCCGAGTGATCCGGGGTGGCGCGAGCGGTCGCGCCGGAGCCAAACAACAGGTTTTTCGTTCTCAGGAGTCGAGCAAGACATGCCATTCAATACCGAAGCCAAGACGGCCGTCGTCGAGGAATACCGCCGGGATCCGAAGGACACCGGCTCGCCCGAGGTCCAGGTCGCGCTGCTGACCGCGCGCATCCAGCACCTGATGGGGCACTTCGAGAGCCACAAGAAGGATCATCACTCGCGCCGCGGGCTGCTGAAGATGGTCAACCAGCGCCGCAAGCTGCTGAGTTATCTGAAAGGTCGTGACCAGGAGCGTTATCAGGCGCTCGTGCAAAGCCTCGGTCTGCGTCGGTAAGTTTATCCAGAAACGGGAAGGTAAGCGTGTCACACAAGAAGACGTTCCAATACGGTAAGCATACGGTCACCCTCGAAACCGGTGGCATTGCCCGGCAGGCTTCGGGAGCCGTCATGGTCAATATGGCGGACACCGTGGTGCTGGTGACCCTGGTGGCGCGCAAGGAGGCCGATCCCGGCCGCGACTTCTTCCCGATGACCGTGGATTACCAGGAACGCACCTACGCTGCCGGCAAGATTCCGGGCGGTTTCTTTAAGCGCGAGGGTCGGCCGACCGAGAAGGAGACGCTGACCAGCCGCCTGATCGATCGCCCGTTGCGCCCGCTGTTCCCGGAGGGGTTCACGCACGAGACCCAGATCGTCGCCACGGTGATGTCCATCAACCCGGAAGTGGATGCGGACATCGTGTCGCTGATCGGCGCTTCGGCGGCGGTCGCACTGTCCGGTGTGCCGTTCTCGGGTCCGATCGGCGCCGCGCGTGTCGGCTACCGGAACGGTGAGTACCTGCTCAACCCGACTGCCAGCGACCTGGCCGAATCCGATCTCGATCTGGTCGTTGCCGGTACCGAGAACGCGGTGATCATGGTCGAATCCGAGGCGAAGGAACTCTCCGAGGAGGTCATGCTGGGTGCGGTGATGTTCGGTCACGAGCAGATGCAGGCCGCGATCCAGGCCATCCGCGAACTCGCGTCCGAAGCCGGCAAGCCTGCCTGGGACTGGACCGCCCCCGCGGGCAACGAGAGCGTCGAGCAACAGGTCTCCGCCGTCGCCCGCGATCTCCTCGTCGAGGCCTATCAGGTCGCCGAGAAGCAGGCGCGCACCGAGAGCCTGAACAGCTTGCGTGCCAGCGTCGTCGAGCAGCTCGCCACCGGCGCCGAAGGCGCGCCCTCGGCCGACGCCGTGAAGACCGCCTTCCACGACCTCGAGTACCGGATCGTGCGCGACCGGATCCTGGGCGGCAACCCCCGCATTGACGGCCGGGACACCCGTACCGTGCGTCCGATCACTGTCCAGACGGGTGTGCTGCCCCGGACCCACGGCTCCGCGCTGTTCACCCGCGGCGAGACCCAGGCGCTGGTCGTTGCGACGCTGGGCACCGACCGGGATGCACAGGTGATCGACGCGATCGAGGGCGAGCGCCGCGAGCGGTTCATGCTCCACTACAATTTCCCACCGTACAGCACCGGCGAGACCGGGCGGGTGGGGTCGCCGAAGCGCCGGGAGATCGGCCACGGCCGGCTGGCCAAGCGCGGTGTGGCAGCCGTGATGCCGCAGGCCGAAAGTTTCCCCTACGTGGTGCGCGTGGTCTCCGAAATCACCGAATCCAACGGCTCCAGTTCGATGGCCTCTGTGTGTGGCACCAGCCTCGCGCTGATGGACGCCGGCGTGCCGATCAAGGCGCCGGTCGCGGGGATCGCGATGGGCCTGATCAAGGAAGGCGACCGCTTTGCGGTGCTCTCCGACATCCTCGGCGACGAAGATCACCTCGGCGACATGGATTTCAAGGTGGCGGGCACCCGTGACGGCGTGACTGCGCTGCAGATGGATATCAAGATCGACGGAATCACCCGGGAAATCATGGAGCGTGCGCTGGAACAGGCACGTGCCGGCCGGCTGCACATCCTCGACCGGATGGGTGAGTCGATCAGCTCGCACCGCACCGAGATGTCCAGTTACGCACCGCGCTTCATCACCATGCGGATCAATCCCGAAAAGATCCGGGACGTGATCGGGAAGGGTGGCGCGACCATCCGCGCACTCACCGAGGAGACCGGCACTTCCATCGACATTACCGACGACGGCACCGTGAAGATCGCCTCGACCGACCAGGCCGCGGGCGAGGAAGCCCGCCGTCGCATCGAGGAACTGACCGCCGACGTCGAAGTGGGGCGTGTTTACAGCGGACGGGTCGTGAAGATCATGGATTTCGGGGCCTTCGTGTCGATCCTGCCCGGGCGCGACGGTCTGGTGCACATCTCCCAGATCTCGAACGAGCGGGTGGAGAACGTCACCGATTTCCTGAGCGAGGGC
>PULL01000117.1 GCA_003550945.1 Thioalkalivibrio sp.
AAATACCCGTCGAGGCGCAGGTAGCCGATCAGGAACAGCAGCGAAAGCACGCCGGCTACGATGTAAAGGATGTTCGAGAGTCTTCGGTTGTTGGGGCGGCTGAAGTACGCGGCCCAGAGTGCGAGGAGGATCAGCACGAAAAAGAAGAAGAGGAACCGCATGGTGTTCAGGCGCTCCCGGGCAGGGTATAGGGAAGGGGGATCACGTGGGCCGCCGGACCGTCGGGACTGCCCCACCGCAGGGGTTGTTCGGCGGAGGCGACCTGCATCACCGCCAGGGCCGCATAGAGGCCGTCCGGATGCAGCACGGCATCGACGATTTCGCCATCGGGCTGGCCTGGATCGCCGCCCTCACGGAAGACCGGGCTGCCGGGAAGCGGCCGGTCTTGTCCCTCGATCGCGAGGCGGTACATGCGCCGCTTCAGCTTGCCCAGGTAATGCATCCGGGCGACCACCTCCTGCCCAGGGTAACAGCCCTTGTTGAAGCTGATTCCGTTGAGTGCGTGCAGGTTGACCATCTGCGGCACGAATGCCTCGCTGGTCTCGGGGTAGATCGCCGGGATGCCCGCCAGTATGTCCAGCAGTCTCCAGCCCTCGGGGCCGACCGGTGCGCTGTGCACGTTCAGATCGTTCCAAAGCGCGCGGCAGGCATCGATTTCGCCGGCGAACTCAAAGCGCGGGTGCATCATCGTGGGCACTCGCGCGATGGACAGGTCGTTGCGGGTGAGCACCTCGTTGACCGTGGCGGGAAACGCCCCAAGTGTCTCCTCCAGCTGCTGTTCGGCGCTGGGGCCGGAAAGCCCGAAGCGGATGCGTGAGTCCTCGGCGTTCTCGATCACGACTTCCGAGCGCATCACGAACATGCTCAGGCGCTTGCGCAGGGGCTCGATCGGTTCGGGGTTCATCTCCAGCAGGTAGGCGTCGCGGTCAAAAAACACCCGGAACACCGCGTAGGCACGTCCCTTGGGACTGGAGTAGCTGGACAACTGCGAGTCGGTTTCGGTGACCTCGCGGATGTCATTGCCGAATTGTCCCTGGAGAAACGATTGCGCGTCCTTGCCCCGCACCTCCAGCAGTCCGCGGTGCGAGAGGTCGCAGATCACGTCGCCGTTGACCGCCATGCTTCGTTCACGCTCGGCGTTTCCGTAGTCGCGAAGCCGGTCTTCCGCGAATTCAGCGCCGGCGTTCAGCAGGTGTCTTTTCCAGTCGTCCCGCATTGCATCATTCCTCGCGCAAACCGCTATACTCAGGAACCATCGAGCGTCATAGTAGACGAAGAGCCAAGCGGGTGTCAGATGGTTCCGCAGGCGCCGTAAGGATGAGGAGAAGTGCATGACCAGCCAGGTCCGTCCGATCTTCCTTGATCTGACCAAGATCCGCCTTCCCGTCAATGCACTCGTGTCGATTCTCCACCGTATCACGGGCGTCCTCCTGATCGTGTCGATCCCGCTGGTGTTCTGGCTGCTTCAGCGATCCCTGGCGGGTCCGGAGGGGTTCGAACAGGCGGTCGGGATGCTGCGCCACCCACTCGGACTCGTGCTGCTGCTGGGCTGGCTCTGGCTCTTGATGCACCACTTCTTCGTCGGAATCCGCTTCCTGCTGGTCGAAATCGGAGTCGGCGAAACACGCAAGGGTGGTCGGGACACGGCCTGGTCGGCGCTGATCGCCGGAATCGTGGCGGCGATCCTGCTCTGGGTGATGTTCCTGTGAGCGTGTTGAGCGGGCAGCGCGCGTGGCTGCTGCAACGCATTACCGCCATCTACGCGGGTCTCTACGTCTTTCTGGCGGTCGCGCTGCTGCTGGCGCGGCCGCCGGCGGACCACGCCGCCTGGCTGGGGGTGATCACCCACCCGGTGGTCTGGCTCTTCACCGCCACATTCATCGTGCTGATGCTGTTGCACGCGTGGATTGGTCTGCGTGACGTGATCCTTGACTACGTGCGGTCGTTCGTCATCCGGCTGACGGCTCTCGCGATCGTGGGCATCGTGTTCTTGATGCTGGGTCTTTGGGCCCTCTGGATCCTGATCGAGGCGGCGCTGCGATGAAATTGACGACACGGAAATTCGACGCGCTGATCATCGGGGCCGGTGGCGCGGGGCTGCGCGCCGCGCTGCAGTTGTCCAACGCAGACGCACGGGTCGCGGTGGTATCGAAGGTGTTCCCGACGCGGTCGCACACGGTGGCGGCGCAGGGGGGTGTGAACGCCGCGCTCGCCAACGTGCTGCCGGACTCCTGGCACTGGCACATGTTCGACACGGTCAAGGGCTCCGACTACCTCGGAGACCAGGACGCGATCGAGTACATGTGCCGCGCCGCGCCGAAGGTCGTCTACGAACTCGAGCACTTCGGGGTTCCCTTTTCGCGCCTCGACGATGGTGGGATCTACCAACGCGCGTTCGGCGGCCAGAGCCAGCATTTCGGCAAGGAGCAGGCCGCCCGGACCTGTGCAGCCGCCGATCGCACCGGGCACGCGATCCTGCATTCGCTGTACCAGCAGAACCTGCGTGCCCGCACGCATTTCTTCGATGAATACTTCGCGATCGACCTGATCAAGGACGACGCCGGGCACGTCCTCGGTGTGGTGGCCTTCGAGATCCTGTCCGGCGAGCCGATCGTGATCGAGGCCAAGACGACCCTGATCGCCACCGGCGGTGCCGGGCAGATTTTCCGCACGAACACCAACGCGCTCAGCAACACCGGAGACGGCATGGCGATGGCGTTGCGCGCCGGGGTGCCGCTGGAAGACATGGAGTTCGTGCAGTTCCATCCCACCGGCATCGCCGGTCGCGGCATGCTGATCACCGAGGGTGCGCGCGGGGAGGGCGGCTTCCTGATCAACGACCAGGGCGAGCGTTTCATGGAACGCTACGCGCCGAAGGCGAAAGACCTGGCCTCGCGCGACGTGGTCAGCCGCGCCATCGCGATCGAGGTGCGCGAAGGGCGTGGCTGCGGCAGGAACAAGGACCACGCGCTGCTGGATCTGCGTCACCTCGGCGCGGACACGATCATGAAAAAGCTGCCCGGCATCCGGGAAATGAGCCTGACGTTCCTCGGGCTGGATCCGATCGAGAAACCGATTCCGGTGTTCCCGACCTGTCACTACAGCATGGGTGGGATTCCGACCAATCGGGACGGCCAGGTGGTGGTGCCGATGAAGGACACCCCGGAGGATCCGGTACCGGGCCTGTACGCCGCCGGCGAGACCGCCTGCGTGTCGGTCCACGGCGCGAATCGGCTGGGTGGCAACTCGTTGCTCGACATCCTGGTGTTCGGTCGCGCGGCCGCCAACCACATCCTCGACTACCTGGAGGAAAACCGCTTCCACCGCCCGCTGCACCAGGGCTCGGTGGACCAGGCGCTGGCAAGACTGGCCCGCTGGGACCGCAAGGGCGACGGCGAGGCCGTGGAGCCGCTGCGGCGCGAACTGCGCAAGGTGATGGAAGATCACTGCGGGGTTTTCCGTACCGCCGAGGTGATGCAGGAGGGTGTGACCAAACTGCGTGCGCTGCGCGAGCGCATCGACAACGCGGTGATCCGCGACCACAGCCGCACGTTCAACACCGCGCGGGTCGAGGCGATGGAACTTGAGAACCTGATGGACTGCGCGATGGCGACGATCTGTTCGGCGCTGGGCCGGGAGGAGAGCCGCGGTGCGCACAGCCGGATGGACTTCCCCGATCGGGACGACGAGCGCTGGTTGAAGCACTCGCTGTACTCGTTGCAGGACGACGCGATGGACTACAAGCCGGTGCGCACGCAGCCGGTGACGGTCGAATCGTTCCCGCCGAAGGAACGGGTGTACTGAACCGCCGCCGCGAGGAATCCGCATGGACTTTTCCATCTACCGCTTCAACCCGGAAACCGACAGTGCGCCGTACATGCAGGATTTCACGCTTGCAGACGATCTGATCGAGCCCGGGATGATGCTGCTGGACGCACTGCTGCTGCTGAAGGAGCAGGACGACAGCCTGTCTTTCCGCCGTTCCTGCCAGCACGGTGTCTGTGGCAGTGACGGAATGAACATCAACGGCGTGAACGGCCTGGCCTGCATCACTCCGATGAAGGACCTGAAGGCGCCGATCGTGCTGCGCCCGTTTCCCGGCATGCCGGTGATCCGCGACCTGATCGTCGACATGGACAACTTCTACCACCAGTACCGGGAAGCGGAGCCCTGGTTGGTCAACGACTCCCCGGAGCCGGAGGTGGAGCGGCGCCAGAGTCCGGAGGACCGCGATCGCCTCGACGGCCTGTACGAGTGCATCCTCTGCGGCTGCTGCTCCGCGTCCTGCCCGTCGTACTGGTGGAACCCCGAACGCTTCCTTGGGCCCGCCGCGCTGCTGCAGGCCGCGCGCTTCATCCAGGACAGCCGCGATCAGGCGACCGAGGAGCGTCTGCGGCGTCTGGACGACGCCTACAGCCTGTACCGCTGCCACGGCATCATGAACTGCACCCAGGTCTGTCCGAAGGGACTGAATCCCTCGAAGGCGATCGGAGACATTCGCAGGACCATGATCAAGCGGTCGGTGTAGTCGGCCGCGCGGCTCGCGGGTAACCTCCGATGACCTTGCCCGATGCGCGCACACGCTGGCGCTGCCGGCGCGGAATGCTGGAGAATGATCTGCTGCTCGGCAGTTTTCTCGAACAGGGATATGACGAACTGGACCAGGAGGGTCGTGATGCCTTTGAGCGCTTGTTGGGATACCCGGACAACCTGCTGCTGGACCTGGTGCTGGGGCGCCAGCAAACCGTGGACGCAGGCATAGCCCGGCTTGTCCCGCTCATCCGCGCCGCCACTGCGGCTCGCGCTTCGGACTGACCGGATCCTGCCTTTCGGCGCGGCGCTGGCGCTGTCCGCCGTCGCGCTCTCCGTGGTCGTGCACAGCCTGCTGTTCAGCGGTCCCTGGCTGGCGATATTCACGTTGCTGGTCGTAGCCCTCGCAACGGGCTGGACCTTCCGTGCGCGAACGCCCCGGTGGGACTGGCTGGGTTGCGATGCGGAAGGGCAGTGGTGGCTGGCGACACAGGCCGGTCTGAAGGAGGAACGGCGCGTCCTGATCGAGATCGCTCCCGACAGCCGTGTCAGTGCCCGGCTGGTGGTGTTGGTCTGGCGGGGGCCCGATGCGGGGCGCGCCGGCGTCCTCTGGCTGCCCTGGTGGCGCATGCACCCACAGGACTTCCGGCGCCTGCGGGCGCGTCTTCGCTGGCCGCAGGACATGCCGGACAAACCCGGCCTTGCCGCGCGGCTTCGAACGGTCGGGCGGAAGGCTGTTGGTATACTCGCGGCCATGTCCACGCGCGGAGTGCGGCGCATGAACCACCCGAACAATCTCGCCGCGGTCGAGCATCTGCTGAACGACGACCCGGATCACGTCTACAGCGAAGACGAACTCGATGCGATCGAGGCGGTGGATCCGGAGCTCGCGCTGCGTCTGGATCGTGCGCAGACCTTCGCGATGCGGCAGGCGGCGGATGAACCGGCGGACGGGCCGATCGACGAGTCCGCAGTGCGCCAGGCGGTCGAGGAGGCGCGACGGATCCTGATGCAGGACGGCGGGGATATCGAGTACGTCGGGCTGGACGGTCGCACGGTGCAGGTGCGCCTGAAGGGCGCCTGCGTCGGCTGCCCGCGCTCGACGCTGGACCTGAAAAACGTCGTCGAGCGGCTGGTCCGCTCGCGTGCGCCCGGTGTCGAGCGGGTGGCCAATACCTTCTGAAAGGGCTCTGCGCCGCCCGTCAGGTGATCACGTCGGGGGCTTCCTTGCCGGTGAGATTGCGGATGTCCGCAACCGATTCGGCGATCTCGATCAGCGCCGCCAGCGCCGCCTGGCTGTCCTCCTCCAGCTGCTCGGGACGCGTTTCGTGGCGTTCGAGGTAGACGCGCAGCGTCGCCCCGAGGGTGCCCGTTCCGGAGAGCCTGAACACGATCCGCGAGCCATCCTCGAACAGGATCCGCAGCCCCTGCCCGGTGCTGACACTGTCGTCTACGGGGTCCCGGTAGCTGAAGTCGTCGGCTGCGCCGACCCGCAGCGGGCCGAAGTCCCTGCCGGGCAGATCGGGCAGCGCCGAGCGCAGCCGGATCATCAACTCCTCCGCACGCTCGCTTTCGATCTCCTCGTAGTCGTGCCGGGTGTAGTAGTGCCGGCCGAAACGCTGCCAGTGCTCGCGCACGATCGTCGCTACCGACTGTCCGCGCGCCGCGATCAGGTTCAGCCAGAACAGCACCGCCCAGAGGCCGTCTTTCTCGCGCACGTGATCGGAACTGGTGCCGAAGCTCTCCTCGCCGCACAGCGTGATGCGTGCGTCGTCGAGCAGGTTTCCGAAGAACTTCCAGCCGGTCGGCGTTTCGTAACAGGGGATGCCGAGCGCCTGCGCGACCGCGTCGACCGCCTGGCTGGTCGGCATGCTGCGCGCGACTCCTTTCAGCCCGCCGCGATAGGCCGGGATCAGATGGGCGTTGGCGGCCATCACTGCGAGGCTGTCGCTGGGGCTTACGAAAAAGCCCTGGCCCAGAATCATGTTGCGGTCCCCGTCGCCATCCGATGCGGCGCCGAAGTCCGGCGCGTCGCGCCCGAACATCAGTTCCCCGAGCTCGCGTGCATGCGTCAGGTTGGGATCGGGGTGCCGCCCTCCGAAATCGGCCAGCGGTTCCTTGCGCATCACCGTACCCGCCGGGGCGCCCAGGCGTTGCTCCAGAATCTCTTCCGCGTAGGGTCCGGTGACTGCGTGCATGGCATCGAAGCGCATGCTGAAGTCTCTTGACTGCAGCAGGCTGCGCATCGCGGGGAAATCGAACAGCGACTCCATCAGGTCCGCGTAGTCGCGCACGGGATCGACCACCTCGACCTCCATCTCGCCGACGTGCTGGTGCCCGACGTGGTCGATGTCGACGTGGGGTGCGCGCGCGATGCGGTAATGGTCGATCTCGAGGCTTGTCGCGTGGATGGCTCCGGTGACGGATTCCGGGGCCGGCCCACCATTGGCGACGTTGAACTTGATGCCGAAATCGCCCGTGGGGCCTCCCGGGTTGTGGCTGGCCGACAGCACGATGCCGCCCGCCGCACCCCGGCTTCGAATCAGGTGGCTGGCTGCCGGCGTTGACAGGATGCCGCCGAGGCCAACGGTGACCTTGCGGATCTCGTTGGCCATCGCCATGCGCAGAATGATCTGCACGGCCTCTCGGTTGAAGAATCGGCCATCGCCCCCGAGGATCAGCTCGTTTCCAGCCAGTCCCTGCTGGCTGTTGAAGATGCTCTGGACGAAGTTCTCGAGGTAGTGCGGTTTTCGGAAGTAGGAAACCTGCTTGCGCAGACCGGACGTGCCGGGTTTCTGATCCTTGAACGGGCGGGTCGATACGACTCTGATTTCCATGTTCGCGTCAAATCCCTGGCATGGGCGGGGGTGCGGTGATCGGGAACGGCGACTTTCGGTCCAGAAATTAGCAGAAATCCGGGCCGGGTGTCTTGCCAGTGATGCGCGATCGGAAGGCTCTGGGGGACGGGCGACCGGGCGGGATCGGGCTTCACTGCGTCCGGCGGGGTTGAAAATGACTCGCCGGGACCAACGGCCTGCATCCCTGCAATTTGACCGGCTGCGAACAGGGGCACTGGGTGCCTGAGGACCGGCAAGGCTTTACACTGCACTCCATGATCCTGGAACGTCCATTGCCGGCCCATCTGAATCCGCGCCACGCGAGTTTCGCTGCGCTGATGGAGCTGTACGAGAGCAACTACCTGCGCCTGCGGCGTCTGTGCCCGGATCTGGACAGGCTCACGGGGACTCAGGTGTCGAGGGTGTCGGGCGCCTCGGATCTCTACCTGACGGTGCTGGAGCGAACGCCCTACACGACGAAGCTGCGCTTGACCTACGAATTCGGGAGCGCGGATCGCCTGCGGCGCCAACCCGACCTGACCATCCGGATGTTCCACGACGCCCGTCAGGCCGAGGTGGTGGGCCGCTACTGCCGCCGCAGGGGCGAGGACTTGAGCCTCGATGCGCGAACCGGGGTGCCCGGGCTGTCCTGCCGCTGGCGGCACAACCGCTTCCTGTTCAAATGGCTCGGGTTCTGCCTCACGCAGGGACACCGGTTCCCCGTGCGGGAACTGGAGCCGTCGCCGTCCCTGGTCGACCCGCTGATCTGACCGAAGCCCGCGGTCTCAGCGTTCCAGATATTTGAGCTTGTCCGGTTTGCCGTCCCACTCCTCTGCGTCGGGCAGGGGCTCCTTGCGGGTAGTGATCACCGGCCACGATCGTGACAGTTCGGCGTTCAGGTCGATGAAGGCCTCCTGCCCCTCGGGCACATCGTCCTCCGGCACGATGGCCTCGGCCGGACACTCCGGCTCGCACAGGGTGCAGTCGATGCACTCGTCCGGATCGATGACCAGGAAGTTCGGACCCTCGTGAAAGCAGTCCACCGGGCACACTTCGACACAGTCGGTGTACTTGCACTTGATGCAGTTCTCAAGAACGACGTAGGTCATGCGGGTCTCCGTTTCGAATGGCCGGCACTTTAATTCGCGGCCGCATTTTAACGCCAGATCCCGGATCCGGCGCGAACACGCACGCGGGCTGTCAGAAACGACCGCCGACTGGCCCCGGCGTTCGTTCAGTCGAGCAGGTCGCGCAGCCGGTACAGCGCATCCAGCGCCTCGCGCGGCGACAGTTGGTCGGGATCCAGCGCTTCCACCGCCTCGAGCAGCGCTTCGCCGAGTACGGGCGCAGCCGCGGCTGCGGGAGCGGTGAACAGCGCCAATTGGGGCTGCGGATCGGCGGCCAGCGCGCGAGCCTCGAGTTCCGCGAGGTGTTGGCGTGCCCGACGCAGCACCGGGGCCGGTACGCCTGCCAGCGCCGCGACATGTAGCCCGTAGCTCTGGTTTGCCGGACCTTCCTGAATCTGGTGCAGGAAGACGACGGTGTCGCGGTGCTCGA
Source organism: Thioalkalivibrio sp. (assembly GCA_003550945.1). Lineage (GTDB taxonomy): Bacteria > Pseudomonadota > Gammaproteobacteria > Ectothiorhodospirales > Ectothiorhodospiraceae > Thioalkalivibrio. The sequence continues at coordinate 8,925 of PULL01000117.1, forward strand.
TCGCGTCCGTGTGCACGTTGGCGACGCCACGTTCACGTTCAGCCAGCGCGGTTAGCTCGAAGTAATGCGTTGCAAACAGGGTCAGAGAGCGGTTGTGCCGTGCGAGCCTTTCGGCACAGGCGTGTGCGAGCGCAAGACCGTCCGAGGTGCTCGTCCCGCGGCCGATCTCGTCCATCAGGACCAGGCTCTCGGGTCCCGCATTGTGCAGAATGTTCGCGGCCTCGGTCATTTCCACCATGAAGGTCGAGCGCCCCGACGCCAGGTCGTCGGAAGCGCCGATGCGGGTGAAGACCCGGTCGACCGGTCCGATGTGTGCGGAGCGTGCCGGCACGAAGCTGCCCATGCAGGCCAGGATCACGATCAGCGCGGTCTGGCGCATGTAGGTGGATTTCCCGCCCATGTTCGGACCGGTGATCACCAGCAGGCGGCGCGTCTCCGGGTCCAGCAGCAGGTCGTTTGGCACGAAGGGTTGCTGCAGCGACGCCTCGACCACCGGGTGACGGCCGGCCTCGATCCGGATCCCGCCCTCGCGGGTCATCACCGGGCAGGTCCAGTCCAGGCGCTCGGCCTGGGTCGCCAGCGCGCAGAGCACGTCGAGTTCGGCCACGGCATCCGAGAACTCGCGAAGCGTGCCTGATTGCTGCTGCAGACCGTTCAGCAACCGCTCGAACAGTTCCCGCTCCAGTGTCAGAGCGCGATCCCGGGCGGAAAGGATCTCGTCCTCGAAGCGCTTTAGCTCCTCGGTGGTGTAGCGCTCCACGTTCTTCAGGGTCTGCCGGCGCACGAAGCGGGCCGGCAACCGCTCCGACTGGTTTCGGGAGACTTCGATGTAATAACCGTGCACGCGGTTGTAGGAGACTTTCAGCTGCGCCACTCCGGTGAGTTCGCGTTCCCGGGCCTCGATTGTCCGCAGCACACCCTCGGCGTCGGCCTCCAGTCCGCGCAGTCGATCGAGTTCCGCATCGAATCCGCTGCGAATCACGCCGCCTTCGCCCAGTCGCACCGGCGGTTGCTCCTCCAGCGCGCGCGCCAGCAACTCCGCGATCTCGGCTCGCGGTTCGAGCCGGCTGCGCAGCGGCGCGAGCGGTGAGGGCGGCAGTCCACCCGCCAGTGCCTGCTGCAGTTCCGGCAGCCGCTGCAGTGCATGCAGCAGGGCGACCAGATCGCGGGGCCGCGCGCTGCCGAGCGCAATGCGGCTGAGGATCCGCTCGCAGTCCGCAATCCCGGCGAGACGCTGGTGCAGCTCGCCCTGCAGGCCCGACTCGAGCAGCTCGCGAATCAGCCCCTGGCGTTCCTGAATGCGCTCGTGATCGCGCAACGGCTGGTTCAGCCAGCGCGCAAGGCGCCGGGAGCCCATCGCGGTGCGGGTGCAGTCGAGCAGCGCCAACAGGCTGCCGGCGCGGGACCCGCC
>PULL01000236.1 GCA_003550945.1 Thioalkalivibrio sp.
CAACCGGACCGGACAACGGAATTTGATCTGCAGCAAAGGACTGGAACCACGGCCAAGGGCGAACGGGGAAAGGTGCCCCCGCTAACTCTCATGGCCATGGCGGGCCACCCCAAAGCATGGAAAGTTGAGCCACGGAAAGCACGGATAGACACGGAAAGAGCATTGAATTACCTGATTAACGAAAGCTCCGCGAAAGCTGCCTGCCTGTAGGAGGCGAGCCCTCTCGCCGATCGGGCGCCGGAAAACCATCGGCCAGAGGCTGGCCTCCTACAGCACTGAAACCCTATCAGGGTTCATCCGTGTCCATCCGTGGCCAAGAACGTCCTTGGACCCTTTCCGTGATTTCCGTGCACTTCCGTGGCTGCATTTTCACGCTACGCTTGCGTCGAGGCGGCACCGGGCAGCGCCGCCAACCGCCCGCGGCCGGTCAGTGGATGTTCGCCGCGCCCAGGAGCTGGCGTACCTCTCTCTGTGTAGATGGCCTGTCGAGCACACCGATCCGCGTACCGTCCCCGGAGAACAGCACCACCGTGCCGTCCTGCATGCGATGTTGCCGCGCGAAGCCCTGCGCCTGCGGGTTGCCGAGATTCACCGCGAGGAACTCGACGCGATCCGCGAACTCCGGGCGCATGCCGTTCAACAGACTCATCACCTCTTCACCCGCAACAAAGCTGATGTCCCGGGCCACCACCAGTGCCGGAGTACCCTGCCCGATCCGGGAGAGATCGGTGGAAAACGTACCGCGCGGCAGCTGCGTGAAAATCAGTGCTCCGGCACCCACGATCACGACCAACGTGATCACCACTTTTGCCCAGCCGGGAACTGCCGACGGACGCTTCGACGTCTCGTTCATAATGCTCCTCTTGCTCGCCACGCCCGCAACCCGCGGCGGGTGTTCGACGTGTTCTACGTCGCCGTGGCGGCGATTGCAATCCCGCCGCCCTGCCCAGGGGCGATCTCGGCCCGGCTCCCCCGAGCGTTTCATGTGCTGGATCACATTTTTCGCGGTTAGCACCGCGACCGCGACGCTGCGCCGGGCAAAACCGCCGAAACCCGACTATAAGGTATGCCGGAACCCCCAAAAGACACTACCCCGTGCGAGGTATGGCTCGGGCAGGATCGAGGGGTGTTTCATGGTCACGGAGAGGCCCGCAGGGAAGACTGGAATCCGGGATTCCCTGCTGGGTCTTTCTCGTGTTCAGCACGGCCTTCTGCAGCATCGGCCCCGGACCGGGCCACTGCAGGTGCATCGAACGATCAAACGATATCCATCACGTGAGGAGGGGCTTTATGATACAGGGCGCGCGTATTTTTGCGGCCAGCCTGTTGCTCGCCTGGGGCATGGGATCCCAGGCATTGGCAGGGGATGCCGCAAAGGGCGAGCAACTCGCAAACGTCTATTGCGCTGCCTGCCATGGGCAGTCCGGCGAGGGCATGGGACCGAATCCGCCGCTGGCCGGCATGTCGGAGGAGTACTTCGTCAGGACCATGCAGGCTTTCCGTGCCGGCAAGCGCGAAAGCGCGACGATGGGGGCATTGAGTGCCGGCCTCACGGACGAGCAGTTCCAGGACATGGCGGCGTTCTATGCGCAATTCGAGCCGGTCGCCTACGAATTCCGCATCGAAGGCCCGTTGCATCACGTGTCGGCCAGCGTGTGCCAGAGTTGCCACGAAGACATTTACCGTCAGTGGTCCGGCTCGATGCACGCGAAGAGCACCGCGCTGCGTGACCCGATCCACGAGCTGCTGTACCGGCAGGAGGTGGGTGACCCCCGCGCCGAAGGACAGGTCCACCAGCGGTCGGGGCGGTACCCGGTCTGCCTGAACTGCCACGCACCGAACGCGGCCAAGGACCAGGTCACCAAGCTGGACGCGAAGGACGCCTATGCCGAGGGCGTGAATTGCGTCGCCTGCCACCAGATCTCCGGGTTCAAGGGCGTGCGTCGTCCTGAGGGTGGTCTGCGCCTTGGCATCATGGCGTACGAGATCTCTCCCGACACGCTGCAGGGGGCGACCGGGTTCCCGTTTGACAAGACCCGCGATCAGCAGCAGGGCAACCCGCATCTTCCGACCGGCGAACTGGACACCTTCGGTGTGGTGATCCCGGCCGCGTTGCCGCTCGCGGGCAACCCGCGGATGCTGCGCAGTTCCGAACTGTGCCTGGGCTGCCACGACACGCGTCCCAACCCGCAGGGCGTGCCGCTTTGCGACACGGGCGACGAGATCCGGAGCAGCGGATCGAACGTGACCTGCCAGTCCTGCCACATGCCGATCGCCGATGGCATCGCGAATCACAGCATGGGTGGCGGGCACGACCCGGCGATGCTGCGCCGCGCGGTGAAGATGCACGTCGAGGTGGAACCGAATGGCGACGGCGTGACCGCGAACGTGGTGATGCAGAACCAGCTGCCGCACCGCATGCCCACGGGTGCCCCGTTCCGGAACATCCAGGTGCAGGTGACCGCGCTGGATGCCCAGGGCAACGTGCTGTGGCGGAACTTCGAAAACCACGCGCTGCAGGAGGACCCGAAGTCCTACCTGTTCTACCAGCTCGCGGATGACGAGGGTAAGCCGTCCATGCCGCCGACGGCGACTCAGGTCGGCATCGACACTCGCCTGCTGCCGCATGAACGTCGGGGATTGAGCTACGAGATTCCGGTACAACCGGCCGTGGTCCGTGCCGAGATGCTCTACAACCTGGTGTTCGAACCGATGAAGCCGCGGATCATGGAACTCACGGATGACGAAGAGCTGCTGAAACCGCGCCGCGTTGCGTTCTACGAGGCCCGTCTCTAAGGGGCCGGCTGGATACCCCGTACGGGGTATCCACCAACGGGGGATCCTGCTGGATCCCCCTTTTTTTTAGGCTGGCGCAACGAACCAAGCCGTGTTTCGCTGGTCGACTTATGGATAGAAAAAGTATGAACGGCCGCAGTGCATCGGGGGGCTGTGTTCCCTCCCGCTGCGGGTACACCCGGGCGCCCCGATCGTGCACAATGCGGGCGCTCATGCGACCAACCACCCAAGGCCCAGACAGATCGTGACAGCAGACTCTTCCGGAATGGCGGACAGGGAGTTCAGGGCCGTCGACCTGGCTGCCGAACGGGGAGACCGCCGCCTTTTCGAGCATCTCGATTTCACGCTGTCCCCGGGCCAGCTGCTGCAGGTTTCCGGGCGCAACGGCTGCGGCAAGACCAGTCTCCTGCGCATCCTGAGCGGGCTTTCACGCCCCGCGGCCGGACAGGTCTACTGGGGCGACGAACCGGTACAGTCCATTGACGGCGGCACCGGCTCCTGCCTCGGCTACCTCGGGCACCCCAACGCGCTGAAGGAAGACCTGACCGCGGAGGAAAACATTCTGATTGCCGGAGGTCTGGCAGGGGGGCGCCCCAGCCATGAGGCCGTGCTCTCGATGCTGGCCAGCCTCGGGCTCGCGGGCTATGAGGATCTCCCGGTGCGTTTCCTGTCGCAAGGACAGAAACGCCGCGTCGCCCTCGCCCGCCTCCTGCTGCAGGCGAAACCCCTGTTGATCCTGGACGAGCCCTACGCGGCACTCGACGTACAGGTGATCGACGTGCTGCGAAGCGCCATCGAGGCGCACCTGTCGCGCAAGGGGATGATCGTGATCACCACCCACCAGGTCGTCGACATCGACGGCGACTGCCACAACCTGCGCCTCGGGTAGCCGGATGTTCCGCCCCCTGTTCGCGCTGCTGCGACGAGACCTTGTCCTGGCGCTACGCCGACCGCAGGACGCGCTGACCGTCGTGGGTTTTTTCGTCGTGGTGGTCGCGCTGTTTCCACTGGGCATCGGTCCCGACCCGGAATTCCTGCGCCGTCTGGCGCCAGGCGTGCTGTGGGTGGCCGCCCTGCTGGCGGTGATGCTATCCCTCGAGCGGCTGTTCTCGGACGATTACCGCGACGGCACCCTGGAGCAGATGCTGCTGGTCCCGCAGCCGCTCGGGCTGCTGGTGCTCACCAAGGTCTTCGCCCACTGGCTGATCACCGGGCTCCCGCTCGTGCTGATCTCGCCGCTGCTCGCAGTCCAGTTGAACCTGCAAGCCGACGAGATCGTGATGCTGATGCTGGCGCTGCTGCTGGGGACCCCGATCCTCAGCCTGATCGGAGCGATCGGCGCGGCACTCACGCTGGGACTGCGCGGCGGCGGTGTGCTGATTGCACTGCTGATCCTCCCGCTTTACGCTCCGCCGCTGATTCTGGGCGCAGGCGCCGTGGACGCGGTGATGCACGGCGCCAGCGCCCAGGCCCATCTGTCGCTGCTGGGCGCAATGATGGTTTTCGCACTGTTCGCAACGCCGTGGGCCACCGCCGCGGCCGTGCGGATCATGCTCGACTGACGGAGGAAACGCGGTGTCGGAGAGGGGTATTCAGTGGTTCCGTTTTACGGCTCCGGCCAATTTTTACGACCTGGCCGGCCGCCTCATCCCATGGTTTGCCGCCCTGACCATCGCCCTGTTCGCGGCAGGACTGTACCTCGGTCTGGTGGTGGCGCCGCCCGATTACCAGCAGGGTGACAGCTACCGGATCATCTACATCCACGTGCCGACGGCCTGGATGGGCATGTTCCTGTACGTGCTGATGGCCGTTTACGCCGCGATCGGGCTGATCTGGCGAATCAAGATGGCGGAGATCATGGCCAAGGCGATTGCACCGACCGGCGCGCTGATGACCTTTTTTGCGCTCTGGACGGGTGCGCTGTGGGGCCGCCCCACCTGGGGCGTGTACTGGGTCTGGGACGCACGACTCACCTCGATGCTGATCCTGCTGTTCCTGTACCTCGGCTACATGGCATTGCACGCGGCCATCGACGACCGCCAGCGTGCGTCGAACGCCAGCGCGGTGCTGGCCATGGTGGGAGTGGTCAACGTGCCGATCATCTATTTTTCCGTGCAATGGTGGAACACGTTGCATCAGGGTGCGTCCATAACGGTGACCGACGCGCCAACGATGGCAACCATCATGTTCGTCACCCTGATGATCATGGTGCTGGCGGCATGGATGTACTCGATCGCGGTGGTACTGGCGCGAGCACGCGTGGAAGTGCTGGAACGGGAGCGCAACGCCCGCTGGGTGCAGGAGCGCCTGGAGGACGGACGAACATGATGGAATTTCTGGCAATGGGGGGTTATTGGCCCTATGTTTGGGGTTCGTACCTGGTGATGGCCGGCCTGATCGCGGTCGAGATGGTTCAGGTGCGGTACCGGCGACGCAGCCTGATGGGCTGGATCAGGCGAATGGCCCGTATCCGGGCACAGGAGGAGAAGCAATGAAAAAAAGACAGAAGCGGCTGCTGCTGGTGGCCGGGGGACTGACCAGCGTGGCCCTGGTCACGGGTCTGGTCCTGAATGCCTTCCGCGACAACCTCGTGTTCTTCTATACACCTTCGGACATCGTGGCCGACATCGTGCCGATGGAGCGGACCTTCCGCATCGGCGGCCTGGTCGAGGACGGCAGTGTCTATCGCGGCGAGGACGGGATCACGGTGCACTTTCGGGTCACCGACACCGCGGTGGCGGTTCCCGTGGTTTACCACGGCATCCTGCCGAACCTGTTCCGGGAAGGTCAGGGCGTAGTCGCGGTCGGCAGCCTTCAGGACGGCGGCGTGTTCAAGGCCAGCCAGGTGATGGCACGTCACGACGAAACCTACATGCCGCCGGAAGCCGCAGAGGCCATCAAACGCGCCCAGCGTGAGGCCGCGCGTACCGTCGAGCAGTCCGGGGGTTACTGAGCATGATTGCCGAAATTGGACTCTTCGCACTGATCCTGGCATTTCTGCTGGCGATCGCCCAGGGCACGCTGCCACTGATCGGCGCGGCCCGGGGCGACGTGGCGCTGATGGCCGTCGGCCGCAGTGCCGCCTACGGCCAGCTGGTGTTTCTCGGCATTGCCTACGCGATGCTGACCTATGCGTTCGTCACCGACGACTTCTCCATCGCCTACGTGGCGAACCACTCGAACTCCCTGCTCCCGCTCCAGTACAAGATCTCTGGCGTCTGGGGCGGGCACGAGGGCTCCCTGCTGCTGTGGATACTGATCCTCGGCTTCTGGAGTGCCGCGGTCGCGACCTTCAGCCGCAGTCTCCCGCGCGAGGTGCTGGCACGGGTGCTGGGCGTGATGGGCCTCGTCGCCATTGGCTTCATCGGCTTCACGCTGTTCACCTCCAGCCCGTTCGAGCGTCTGCTTCCGGCGGCACTGGAAGGCCGCGACCTGAACCCGATGCTGCAGGATCCCGGACTGATCTTTCATCCGCCGATGCTGTACATGGGTTACGTAGGTTTCTCGGTGGCCTTCGCCTTCGCGATCGCCGCGCTGATCGGCGGCCGGCTCGACGCGGCCTGGGCGCGTTGGTCGCGCCCCTGGACTGCGGTTGCCTGGGCCTTCCTGACCTTCGGCATCGGCCTCGGCAGCTGGTGGGCCTACTACGTGCTCGGCTGGGGCGGCTGGTGGTTCTGGGATCCGGTGGAGAACGCTTCGTTCATGCCATGGCTGATGGGCACCGCCTTGCTGCACTCGCTGGCCGTAACCGAGAAGCGCGGCGGATTCAAGAACTGGACCGTGATGCTCGCGATCCTGACGTTCTCGCTGGTGCTGCTCGCGGCCTTCCTTGTGCGGTCCGGGGTGCTGACCTCGGTGCACGCGTTCGCAGTCGATCCAGACCGCGGCCTATACCTGCTGGCCTTCATGGCGGTGGTGGTTGCGAGTTCCCTCACTCTGTTCGCGTGGCGCGCAGGCAAGGTTGGGCTCGGCGGCGGTTTCCAGCTCGTGTCGCGCGAATCCGCGCTGCTGACCAACAACGTGCTGCTCGCGGTCTCGGCAGCCGCAGTGCTGCTCGGAACGCTATATCCGCTGTTCCTCGACGCGTTTGGGCTCGGCAAGATCTCGGTGGGCCCGCCCTACTTCGAGGCGGTGTTCCTGCCGCTGATGCTGCCCCTGCTGCTGCTGCTCGGCTTCGGACCGCGTCTGCGCTGGAAACAGGACAGCCCCACCGAACAGCTGTGGCGGCTGCGCTGGATTTTCGGCGTAAGCCTGGTCTTTGGGATGATCTGGCCGTTTTTCGTCGGCAACTGGTCGTTCCTCGCAGGTATCGGTGCATTCCTGGGCCTTTGGATCATCGGTTCTTCGCTCAAGGACCTGGTGGACCGGCTCCGCCCGCGGCGTGAGAGCACGCAGACGCTGGGCACGCGGATGCGTCGACTCGGGCGCAGCTATGCCGGCATGCAGTTCGCCCACATCGGCGTTGGACTGGCAGTGATCGGCATCACCTTCGTGCTGGGTTACGACGACGAACGCGATGTGCGCATGGCGGTCGGCGAGACCGTGGAAGTGGGCGGCTACGCGTTCCGATTGGAGAGACTCGAGGAGGTGCAAGGTCCGAATTTCGATGCGGACCAGGCGACCGTAGTCGTGTATCGCGACGGCCAGCGGATCACGACCCTGCAGCCGCAGATGCGCTACTACTTCAGCCAGCAGCAGCCGATGGCGCACACCTCGCTGCATCGTGGGCTCGTCCGTGACCTGTACGTGAATATGGGCGAGGAGCTTCCCGGCAACGCCTGGGTGATGCGGGTGTACTACAAGCCCTACATGAACTGGGTGTGGGCCGCCGTCGTGCTGATGACGATCGGTGGGCTGCTCGCGGCATCCGACCGGCGTTACCGCATCCGCGTGCGGCGCGAGGACGAAGTGCTGGAAGACGACGCCAAACTCGCGGCCGCCGATGCGGTCAAACCCGAGGGTAACGCCGAACCAAAACCGGCGGGTTGACGTCTATCTGAAGGAGGTTCTCCCTCTGGGTGCAGGCCGGTTGCTGAACCGGCCTGCACCCGGGAGGCCTTTTGAGCCGCCAAGATGCTCCTGATGAGGTTCCTCAAGTCATGAAGCTACGTTTTTTGATCCCGCTGTTGGCCTTCTTCGCCCTGGTGGGCCTTCTTTTCGTGGGATTGAGTCTCGACCCCCGAGAACTGCCCTCACCGCTGGTCGGTAAAGAGGCGCCCGATTTCGACCTGCCCGAACTGCACAACCCCGAGGTTCGCTTCGCGCGGGACGACATGCTGGGCAAGCCCGCATTGTTCAACGTCTGGGCGTCCTGGTGCGTAACCTGCCGCCATGAACACCCGATGCTGACCGAGCTGCGTCGCAATGGAGTGCCGGTTTATGGCCTGAACTACAAGGACACGCGTTCCGACGCACTCCGGTTCCTGGCCCGATACGGGGATCCCTACTCCGCGATCGGCTTCGATGAGAGCGGTCTGGTGGGCATCGACTACGGCGTGTACGCGACACCCGAAACCTTTCTGATCGATCGCAACGGCATGATCCGCTTCAAGCACATTGGCATGATCACGCCCGAGATCATCGAGACTCGGATTCTTCCCCTGTACCGACAACTGGAGGCCGAGACATGAGGCCTTTGCATTTCCTTTCTGCCCCACTCCTGCTGGCCGCCCTTGGGCTGCCGCTCTCGGCCGCGGCCCAGAGTGGTGGACCGACCGCACCACCATCGGAGCCGATGACTTTCGAGACCGAAGAACAGGAGGTGCGCTACCAGCGGCTGATCCGCGAACTGCGCTGCACGGTCTGCCAGAACCAGAACCTGATCGAATCCAATGCGCCACTCGCCAACGACCTGCGGCGCCAGATCGCGCTGATGGTGAATGACGGTGCCGAGACCAACGAAATCATCGATTACATGGTGGCCCGCTACGGTGACTTCGTGCTATTCCGGCCGCCGATGAAGGGTACCACCTACCTGCTTTGGTTCGGGCCCGGTGCAATGCTGGTGATCGGCCTGGGCGTGCTCGGCACGATTCTGTGGCGCCGTCGGACTCAGGTGGGATCGGCGCCGCTCTCGGAGGACGAGGAAGAACGCCTGCGCCGCATCCTCGGTGAGGGAGGCGGAGACAAGGCATGACGGTATTCTGGATTCTCGCGGCGACGTTGACTGTCGCCGCACTGCTGTTTCTGTTCCTGCCGCTGTTTGGCGCGCGCGCACCGCGGGTGCCCGTCTCATCCGAGGACATGAGCGCCCGCGTATCGGTTTATCAGAGTCAACTCGCCGAGCTGGAAGCCGACCGCGACGCCGGCACCATCTCGGAGGATCAGTTCAACACCGCACGCATCGATTTACAGCGCAACCTGCTTGAAACCGCCGAACCGGAAGTCGCGGGACGCACCAAGCAAGGCGGCCGATCCTTTCGATGGCCGGCTGCGGCAGCAAGCCTCGTGGTGCTCCCGGTGCTAGCCGTCCTGATTTACCAGGAGTACGGCGCGGGGGAGGCTGGCGTGAACCTGCAGGCTCGGGCTGCACAGCAGGCGGCCGGAACCACGATGGACGAGGGCGGCATCGAAGCCGCGGTGATGGCCCTCAGTGCCCGGCTTGAGCAGAACCCGGATGACCCACAGGGATGGGCGCTCCTGGGACGTTCGTTCCTGTTCCTGGATCAGCCGCGGGCCGCGGCCGGGGCCTACGCTCAGGCGCTGCGCCACGGCGGCGATGGGGATCCTGACATCCTCGTGACCTACGCCGATCTGCTGGGCAGCCTGGATGGCGGTGACCTCAATGCCCGGGCAATCCCGTTCGTGAACCGTGCGCTGGAAATCGAACCCGACCATACCAATGCGCTCTGGCTGGCCGGGCTGGCTGCCTTCAGGGCATCGGACTACGAGACCACCAAGGTCCACTGGGAACGGCTGGAGCAGCAGTTAGCGCCCGGCACCGAAGAAGCCCGTCTGATCCGCAACAACCTCGAAGAGGTGCACGCAAGGTTGGATGCGGCCGCTAACAACGCACCCAGCGAAACCGCCAACCGCACGGCCGATTGATCTCGGGCAGGACCGGACAACCAGCCCCCTACCCAGATCGTCTCGACCAAAGGCCGCCCCCACAGAACCCTGTCACCCTGTGGGGGCGGCTTTCGGCCGCGATCTCCGGGCCGATAGACACCAGCGTGGCCAGAGGGCGCTCCCGGTCGGAATACCCGTACATTCGCTTTTTTCGAATAATCCGGCCTAATCTTTGCGATTTTCTTTCGATTCAGCGGTCTTTATGCTGACCGAAACGACGAAGGAGAATCCGATGCCCACCACCAAACCCGACTCGATTCGCACAGCGGAACCCACCCAGGACGGGGCCGGCGTAAAAATCCGGCGCATCCATGACTTCAGCGGTCGCCTCGACCCTTTTCTGATG
>PULL01000287.1 GCA_003550945.1 Thioalkalivibrio sp.
GCCCAGTCCGAGCGGGATGCGCTGCAGTCCCAGCTCGCCGACACGCAAAGCGCTCGGGACATGCTCGAGGCCGAACTGGCTACCGCCCGTTCCGAACAGGCGGACCTCGGCGAACAGCGCGCGCTGCTGCGCGCCGAAGTCACCGAACTGGAGCGGCAGGTCGAAACCACCGAAGCCCAGCTCGCCGAAGCCCAGTCCGAGCGGGATGCGCTGCAGTCCCAGCTCGCCGACACGCAAAGCGCTCGGGACGTCCTCGAGGCTGAACTCGAGAGCGCGCAGGCCGCCGCCGCGGCGGCTCGTGAAGAAGCGGCCGAAGCACTTGCAGCCGCGGAGCGCGAAACCGCCGATCTGCAGTCCGCGCTGGCTTCGGCCCAGGCCGAACTCGCCGAGGCCATGGACGAGCGGGATGCGATCCGCGCCGCCGGGGAACGTGAAATCGCGGCGCTGCGGGCGGCATTGCCGCCGGAGGAAGGCGGCTCTCTCGAAGCGGACGCCGCCCGCGCAGCCGCAGCGGAACCCGCACAGGCGCTTCGTGAGACCCAACAGGCCATGCGCCGCAGAGGCGCCGACCGCGAGGCCCTGCAGGCGACGCTCGACCAGTCGGTGGCGGACCTGTACCGCGCCCAGGCGCTGGTCAGCCGTGTTCAGGGTGGAACGCTGTATGAAGTGCGGGAAGGCGAAACACTCGGGCATATCGCGGCGCGCTTCTACGCCGACGCGAACGCCTGGCCGCGTATTTACCAGGCCAACCAGCACGTGCTCGAGAACCCGGATCAGGTGTGGCCACGCACCACGCTGATCCTGCCGTGAGGTGAGGCCATCCCCCGGCGCAGCCTTGCGCCGGGGGAGGTTCGACCGATCTCAGACCCGGGTCCGGCTGAGCGCAACCAGGGCAATCGCGAGAAACAGCCAGAGCGGTGCGCTGGCCGCCAACCATGGCGGCAGCTCGTAGACCATGCCCATGTGCGTCATCACGCGCATCACCAGTACGAAGCTGACCCCGAGCACTACGCCGATGAACAATCGGCGCCCTGCACCTCCCTCGCGCTGACGTCCGAACAGGAACGGAACCGCCAGCAACAGCATCACCCAAGTGCTGGCTGGCATCGTCAGGCGTTGCCAGAACGCCACCTCGTACGGTGCCGAGTCGAGCTGATTCTCGCGCAGATAGGTGATGTAGCTGAACAGATCGAGGGCCGCCATCTGCCGCGGCTCGATGACCAGCACACCAAGGTACTCCGGGGCCAGCAACCGCTCGACCCGCTCCTCCTCGAGCCTCTCGGCTCGAACCCCGGTTGCGGATAGCTCGGAACGCTCCACGTCCGACAGCACCCATGCACCGGCTTTCGGGCTGGCCAGCCTTGCGCGGGTGATCGATATGACCTGGCGGTCAGGTCCCATCTCAATCACCCGGACATCCCCCAGGCGCTCGCCCGGCAGAACGGCGTCCGCATGAACGATACGGTTGCCGTCGCGCGCCCAAAGTCCGATCCGGCTGACCGTCAAGCGCTCGTCGAACGCAAAGGTCTTCAGGTTCTGCCCCCGGGCCTCGGCCCCCGGTGCGACCAGTTCGCCCAGCGCCACCATTCCAAGCACCACGATCAGCCCGCCCTGCAGCACCCAGAACACCAGCCGACCGAGGGTCACGCCAGCCGCGCGCATCGCCGTAAGCTCACTGTTGGCGGCGAGATTCCCCAGCCAGAGCAGGCTACCCAGCAGCGCCGCCGTGGGCACCATCTCGTAGATGCGCCTCGGCAGCGTCAGCAACACGTAGACCAGCGCCTCCCAGAGCCCGTAGTTGCCTCGGCCGACATCGCCGAGTTCGCCGATCATCGCGAAGACCGCATCGAGCGCCACCAGGAGCAGCAGCACCAGCAGCGTGCCGGTCAGCACGTGTGCGATCACGTAGCGGCCGAGGACCGTGGTCATGCCGGTCTTCTCACCAACGAGTGTGCCATCCGGTTCCACATGCAACTGCGCCAGGACATCACCACCCAGGCAGAGAGCGGGATCAGGTGAACCCACCACAGCCCCAGCCACAGCGGCACCTGCCCCGCCTCGAGCCAGGATTTGCCCATGATCAGGAAATTGGCATAGGCAACGTAGACCACCAGCGCCAGCGGGAGCCGTGCGTAGCGGCCGCTGCGGGGCGGCGCAAGCCCGAGCGGCAGCGCCACCAGCCCGAGCATCAGCACCGAAACCGGCAATGCCAGCCGCCACTCCAGTTCCGCCCGGTGACGCGGACGATGGCGCTGTTCCCATAGCTCCGAGATCGGCAGCGCATCGAGGCTGCGCCGCGGCTGCACCAGCGTCGGGTCCGGCACCACCATCCGGGCCCGGTCGAACGAGAGCAGTTGGAAGGCACCGTCACCGGGTGCACCCACGTAGCGATACCCGTCCTCCAGCACCAGGTAGCGATCGTCACCGACGATCTCGGCGATGGCGCGTGCGGCAACGGTGACCTCGGTCTGGCCGTTGCGCTCATCAAAAATGAAAACATTCAGCAGGGCCTCGCGGTCCGGACTGAGACGCTCGGCGAAAAACACCTGGTCCCCGACGCGGGAGCGCAGGAAGCGCCCGGGCGTGATGCCGACCAGGTCGGAACGCTGGCCGGCCTGATCCCGCAGATGATCCACGACGGCTTCCACTCGTGGCACCGCATAGGACATCAGGAACATCAGGAACAGTGCCGACGGCGCCGCCACGAGGAAGATGGCCCGGTAGATCCGCGCGAAGGACACCCCACCCGCCTGCATCGCGATCAGTTCGCTGTCCCGCTGCAGGCGGCCCAGCACCAGTAGAAAGGCCAGGAACAGGGCCACCGGCCAGAGGAGGATCAGGGCCTTCAGGGAACCGAACGCCACCAGCGCCGGCAACACGTCCAGCGGCAGCCGTCCCTCTGCGACATCGCGCAGGGTGCGACCCATCACGCCGCCGATGATCACCAGCAACAGTACCGCGGTGACCGCAGCCTGGCTCACGAGAAAATCCCGGGCGAGAAAACGCTCGATGATGCCGACGCGCATCACGCGCACACCGCCGAGGTGCCGCACTGCGGACTCCTCACCCACAACCGCACGGCCTGACCCGCCTTGATCGCTGCGCTTTGCACACTGCTAAGATTAGCGCTCAATTCCAATTCCGTCCCGCGAGGTCTCAGAATGCGATTCTCGGTCACCACGTCCCCGATCGACAAACCCAAGGCCGGCCTGCGCGCCGTCGGCCTGTTTCAGAAACGCAAGCTCGGACTTCACGGCGAACGGCTGGACCAAACACTGGAGCGGCGGCTGGCTGGCGTATTGAAGGCCGGCGAAATCGACGGAGACGCCGCCACCACGCTGCTGATCCCGGCACCGGCGAAGGGTGCGGCGGGAACGGTGCTGGTGGGACTGGGCCCGAAAAAGGACTTCACTGCCAAGTCGGTGCGCAAGGCCTGCACCGCGCTGGCCAAGCTGGTGGTCGACCGGCCGGCCGACACAGTGGCGATCGCCGTCGATGATCTGCTGCCTCCGGATGAGAACATCGGCTGGCTCATCCACACTCTCGTTGGCGCGATCGGAGATGCGGGCTACCGGTACGCGGAGTACAAGGGCAAGGAAAAGGTGAAGCCGGTGCGGTTGAAGAACGTGGTGCTCTGCGTGACCGAGGAGCAGGCCACCGAAGCCGAGCGCGCCTGCGCCGAGGCCGAGGCGATCCTGGCCGGCGCGAGCCACACCCGCGATCTCGGCAACGCCCCCCCGAACGTGATCTACCCGGAAGCGCTGGCCGAGGCGGCCCGTGAACTCTCGCGCAAATACAAGAAACTGAAAACCACGGTGCTGGACGAGAAAGACCTGAAGAAGCTTGGCGCCAACGCGATCCTCGCGGTGGGCCAGGGCTCGGAGCGCCCGCCGCGGCTGATCGCAATGGAATACAGCGGCGCAGGCAAGGACGAAGCCCCGGTCGTGCTGGTCGGCAAGGGCATCACCTTCGACACCGGCGGCATCTCGCTGAAGCCGGGCGAGGCGATGGACGAAATGAAGTACGACATGTGCGGCGCGGCTACCGTGCTCGGCGTAATCACCGCGGTCTGCGAGCTGAAGCTGCCGCTGAACGTGGTGGGGGTGATCACCAGCGCCGAGAACATGCCCGACGGGCGCGCCTGTCGGCCGGGGGACATCATCACCACCCTGTCCGGCCAGACGGTGGAGATCCTGAACACCGACGCCGAAGGCCGGCTCGTGCTCTGCGACGCGCTGACCTGGGTCGAGAAATTCAAGCCCAAGGCGGTGATCGACATCGCGACCCTGACCGGCGCCTGCATCGTCGCGCTCGGGCACCAAACCAGTGCGGTGCTTGGGAACAATGAGGAACTCGTCAATGCGCTGAAGCAGGCCGGTACCGCCACCTACGACCGCACCTGGGAGCTGCCGCTCTGGGAGGAATACCAGGAGCAGTTGAAGAGCAATTTCGCGGACATGGCGAACATCGGCGGGCGCCCGGCCGGGACGATCACGGCGGCCTGCTTCCTGTCCCGCTTCGCCGAGAAGTACCCCTGGGCACACCTGGACATCGCGGGGGTCGCCTGGAAGAGCGGCAAGGAGAAGGGAGCGACGGGACGGCCCGTGCCGCTGCTGGTGCGGTACCTGCTGGATCAGGCCACCCACTGAGCGCGGGCATTGAACCGGGCGGCCGCCGCGTGACGCGCGTCACCTTCTACCTGCTGGCCAGTGCGGAGGAGCGCGCGCGCCAGCACCTCGCCTGTCGCATCGCGCGCAAGGCATACGGGCTCGGCCAGCGGGTGCACATCCACACCGCCGACGCGCAGGCGACGCAGGAGATGGACCGCCTGCTGTGGACCTTCGAGGACACGGCCTTCCTGCCGCATTGCACCGACGTCGACAACCCCGACAACCCGATCACCGTGCACGATGCGGCCTCCCCCGCTGACCGCTGCGACGTGCTGATCAACCTGGCCCCTGAGGTGCCTCAATACTTCGGACGTTTCGAGCGCATTGCGGACCTGGTCGGCGGCGATGAGACATCGCGCAGTCGAGGCCGCGAACGCTATCGTTTCTTCAAGGAGCGCGGCTACCCGCTCGAGCACCACGAGATCGGTGTCACCACCTGATCCGCCGCTGCCCGACCGACGCCCGCCACCCCCGATGCAGCTCGCGATCCTCCAGCACGTGGCCCACGAAGGACCGGCGGCCCTGGTCGAATGGACGCAGGCACGAGGCCACCGTACGGCGATCTGGCCGCTTTACGAGAGCCCCTCGCTGCCCGCGATCCGACAGTTCGACGGAATGTTCGTGCTCGGCGGTGGCATGAGCGTGCATGACAACGACATCCACCCCTGGCTGGAACCCGAGCGCCAACTGATCCGGGACGCGCTGGCCGCCGGAAAACCCGTGACGGGGATCTGCCTCGGCGCCCAGCAGCTGGCCTGCGCCCTGGGCGGTCGGGTCTTTCGAAACGACGAACGCGAGGTCGGCTTTTGGCCCATCCACCGGCAGCACGACGCCCTCCCTATCCCCACGACGCTGCCCGTCTGCCACTGGCACGGCGACACCTTCGAACTGCCGGAACGCGCCACACTCCTCGCTTCCAGCGCAGCCTGCCGCAACCAGATTTTCGTGACCGGAGATGGTCTTGGCCTCGGGCTGCAGTGCCATCTGGAAGCTACGCCCGACTGGGTCGACTCCTGCTGCACCCATGACGCCGACTACCTGATCCCCGGCCGCTGGATGCAGGACGCAGCCCGCCTGCGCGCCGAGCGCGCCGCCTACCCCGCAATGCACGCCGCCTTATTCGATCTGCTCGACGCGTTGTTTCACCACCGTAGGGACTGAGGCTCGCTCCCGCCTGCCGCTCGCCGACGGGGCTCTGATATTCGAGCTCCAACTTCAGTCGGTCAGCAGCAGTACGCGAATGGCATCCCGATCGGGGGTGAGTCGAAGCCATGGTGACGCCGGGTGTGGATTGACGAACTACATCCTATCGCTTCGGCCTCGAATTCGAATTCTTCTCCCCGCGCTTAGGAAACATTCTCGAGACCAGGGTGAAGCAGCGCGGAGTGCCTGATTTGGCCGCGCACCCATCAAACAAAGGCCCCGGACGTGCCGGGGCCAACCGCTTCACCGCCTGGAGGAGACTCCTTTGCCCCCTGTCACCACCTCCAGTGCCAGCGGGCCGATCCTGAAACGAGGGGAAACGCCTTCACTCATTTCCTGAATCTGAAACTAGACCATATGAGTTAATAATTCAACTTTTCGATATAAAACTTTTTTCACGAAACCGTCGTGAATCGCCATGGGTGCGGCAGCCGCGTCGCATTACAGGGGAGATTGTCGCATCCGGGCCGGAACCGACGTCCCGGACAGGCTTACGGCACGCGGTAGGGCTTTTCCCTTGCGCCGGGCGCATGAACGGACAACCGGCCACAAGGCACCGTCACGACGCATGCCCATCCGGCACTCGCTATAATGCGCGGCTCGTCCCAACCCCCCGGCCCGTCATGGACAAGAGTTTCGACCCGCGTGCGATCGAGCAGGACCTGTACCGGCAGTGGGAGGAAAGCGGCTGCTTTGCGGTCCGACCCGAGGACGCCCCGCCCTACTGCATCCTGCTGCCCCCGCCCAACGTGACCGGCACGCTGCACATGGGGCACGCGTTCCAGCACACCCTGATGGACGCGCTGATCCGCCACCGGCGCATGCGCGGCGACGCGGTGCTCTGGCAGGGCGGCACCGATCACGCCGGCATCGCGACGCAGATGGTCGTGGAGCGGCGACTCGCAGCGGAAGAAAAGAGCCGCCACGACCTCGGGCGAGAGGCATTCCTGGAAGCCGTCTGGGACTGGAAGGAACACTCCGGGGGCACGATCTCCAGCCAGATGCGCCGGCTCGGCAACGCCATCGACTGGTCGCGCGAACGCTTCACGATGGACGAGGGGCTGTCGAACGCGGTGACCGAGGTCTTCGTGCGCCTCTACGACGAAGGGCTGATCTACCGCGGCAAGCGGCTGGTGAACTGGGACCCGGTTCTGCACACCGCGCTATCCGATCTAGAGGTTCTCTCGGAAGAGGAACAGGGTTCGCTGTGGCATTTCCGCTACCCGCTCACCGATGGCTCCGGGCACCTGGTGGTGGCGACCACCCGCCCCGAGACCATGCTCGGCGACACGGCGGTCGCGGTGCACCCGGAGGACGAACGCTATCGGCACCTGATCGGACAGCAGGTGGAACTGCCGCTGACCGGGCGGACGATTCCGGTGGTCGCGGACGACTACGTCGATCCCGAGTTCGGCACCGGCTGCGTGAAGATCACCCCGGCGCACGACTTCAACGACTACGCGGTGGGCCTCCGCCACCACCTGCCACTGATCAACATCTTCACCGTCGACGCGCGCCTGAACGACAGCGCTCCCCAGGACTATCGCGGGCTGGACCGCTTTGAGGCGCGCCGACGGGTCGTCGCCGACCTCGACGCACTGGGCCTGGTCGAGAAGATCGACGACCACAAGCTGATGGTGCCCCGCGGCGACCGCAGTGGCGCGGTGGTCGAGCCCTTCCTGACCGACCAGTGGTACGTGAAGGTCGGCCCGCTGGCCGAACCCGCGATCCGGGCGGTCGAGGATGGCCGCATCCGCTTCGTGCCCGAAAACTGGTCAAAGACCTACTTCGAGTGGATGCGCAACATCGAGGACTGGTGCATCTCGCGCCAGATCTGGTGGGGCCACCGGATTCCGGCCTGGTACGACGCGAACGGCAACGTCTTCGTCGGCCGCTCCGAGGCCGAGGTGCGCGCACGACTCGGGCTCGAGCCCGAGGTCGAACTGACCCAGGACGAGGACGTGCTGGACACCTGGTTCAGCTCGGCACTGTGGCCGTTCTCCACGTTGGGCTGGCCCGACAACACTGCCGAACTGCGACGCTTCTACCCAACCAGCGTGCTGGTCACCGGATTCGACATCATCTTCTTCTGGGTCGCCCGGATGATCATGATGGGTCTGAAATTCATGGACGACGTGCCCTTCCGCGAGGTGTACATCACCGGGCTCATCCGCGACGCGGAGGGCCAGAAAATGTCGAAATCCAAGGGCAACGTGCTCGACCCGATCGACCTGATCGACGGCATCACGCTGGATGCGCTTCTGGAGAAGCGGCCCTCCGGCCTGATGCAGCCACAGATGGCGAAGAAAATCGCGAAGGCCACCCGCGGCCAGTTCCCCGAAGGGATCCCCGCGTTCGGCACCGACGCGCTGCGTTTCACGCTGTCCGCGCTGGCGACCACCGGGCGCGACATCAAGTTCGATCTCGGGCGCATCGAGGGTTACCGCAACTTCTGCAACAAGCTGTGGAACGCCGCGCGCTTCGTGCTGATGAACGTGCAGGACCAGGACACCGGTCTCGGCGAGGCACACCGGCAGCCGACGCTGGCCGACCGCTGGATCATGGACCGGCTGCGCGCGACCGCCGCATCGGTGACCGCGCACTACGACGCCTACCGCTTCGACCTCGCGGCGCAGGCGCTCTACGACTTCACCTGGCACGACTACTGCGACTGGTACCTGGAACTCACCAAGCCGGTACTGAACGGCGACGCCGACGCGTCCGTGAAGCGGGCCACCCGGCACACGCTGGTGCAGGTGCTGGAGGCATTGCTGCGCCTGCTGCACCCGATGATGCCGTTCATCACCGAGGCGATCTGGAAGGACGTGAAGGGACCCGCCGGTGTCGAGGCGCACTTCCTGGTCGAGCGGCCGTGGGTCGCCGTGGACGATTTCCCGGTCGACCCGATGGCCCGGCAGGAACTGGAGTGGGTACAGGGGTTCATCACCGGCCTGCGCCGGATCCGTGCCGAGATGGACATCGCGCCGAGCAAGGCGCTTCCGGTCCTGGTCCAGAACTGGTCGGAGATGGACCAGTCACGTTATCTCGAACACCGGGCCCTGATCGACTTCCTTGCGCGCCCGGAATCGGTGACCTGGCTGACGGCCGGCGAGGAGGCCCCGGAGTCCGCGCTGGCACCCGTCGGCGAGATGCGCCTGCTGATCCCGCTGGCCGGGCTGATCGACCGGGACGCGGAAATCGCGCGCCTGGAAAAGGAGATCGGCAAGCTGGACAAGAATCTCGACCAGAGCGAGACGCGGCTCGCGAACGAGAGCTTCGTCGCGCGCGCGCCCGAGGCCGTGGTCAAGAAGGAACGGGT
Organism: Thioalkalivibrio sp.; assembly: GCA_003550945.1. Taxonomy (GTDB): domain Bacteria; phylum Pseudomonadota; class Gammaproteobacteria; order Ectothiorhodospirales; family Ectothiorhodospiraceae; genus Thioalkalivibrio. The sequence goes on from PULL01000287.1 coordinate 9,193, forward strand.
ACGCGTCGCGGAGATGCGCGCCACGCGCGCCGACCTCGCCGCCCAGCTCGAGCGCATCCGGCGCCTGTAGGCGAGCTCTGTCGGCGACCCGGCGCAGTCAATCGGGGCGCGGGGGCTTCAGGTCGATCTCGCGTTCGCGCGTGTCGGGGCTGCGGGGCTGTGCGGGATCGGACCGCGCTTCGCGGTTTTCACGCACGGGGACATTCGCGAGCAGCCGGCCGGCGCGGTCCTCGAGCCGCTCGCGCGTTGGCTTGTCGGCGAGCTCTTCGCAGCTCTCGGCGAGATGGTGATACAGGTCGCGATAGGCGCCCGCCATGCCGGCAAACAGGGTCGCGGTGCGATCGAAGTGCTGGTTCACCGCGGTGCGGTAGCGGTTGAGTTCCTGCATTCGGTTGTCGAGTTCCGTCTCCAGTTCGCGGATCAGGCGGCGCTCGTTGCTGGTGGTGCGGCCGATCCAGAACCCCAGCAAGCCGGCCAGCACAACGGCCAGCACGATCATGAGCAACCAGAGACCCATCGTCATCTGCTCTTCCACCGCGTCCTTCCTCAGTGCTTGTCCCCAGGCCCTATTGTGCCCGACCCAAGCGGCGAAAGCACAGGCGCGGCGCGTGGCTGCTTCGCCCCCCGCAGCAATCTGGGCTATCTTCGTCTGCCGCGCCCGCAGTCATCGACGGAGATACCGCCATGACGATGTCCACACGCGATCAGCAGATCCGCCTCGCCCACGCCGGTCTGATCCGCCTCGTGGTGCAGGCCACTCAGAACCAACAGGCACAGGGGGAACTGGACCCGGTGCTCAGTCACGCCGAGCAGGGCGGGTGGACCGACCTGGTCGC
>PULL01000294.1 GCA_003550945.1 Thioalkalivibrio sp.
AACCAGCAGATCCGCGCCCTTGGCCTCCTCGCTCATCCCGGTGTAGAGATCCAGCGCGTATTGGACCCCGTCCTCTTCCCATTTCCGGTGCTGCTCGATGTTGCCCTGCACGATGGCAACGCGGACCGGCTCACCGGCCGGGTACACCCACTGCCAGGGCATCGCCGCCAGCGATCCCGCCAGCAGCGGCACCAGCAGCAGCACCGCAGCGATGAAACGCCCTGCCGTCAGCAGGACCAGCACCGCGGCCAGCAGCGCCACCAGCAAACCCGCGCCGACTTCGCCGGCGATCGGCAGCCAGAAACCCGCCGCGGTATCCAGCAGCACGTGCCCGGCAAACAGCCAGGGAAAACCGGAGAACAGCCAACCGCGCAGGAATTCCAGCAGCACGAAACCGCCGGCCAGCGCCAGCAGCCAGGGCAGCAGTGCTGCCCGGCCCAGATAGCGCACGGCGAACCACCCCAGCAGGGCCGGGTACAGTGACAGATACAGCACGAACAGCACGGTGATCAGCGTCGCGACAAGCCACGGCGCCTGCCCGAAGATCAGCAGACTGTTGAAAATCCAGCTGACCCCAAACCCGAACAGCCCGAGGCCGAACGCGTAGCCGTGGCGGAATGCGGTGCCCGGCTGAGCACCGCGCAGCAGCGCGAACCACAACGCCAGCCCGACCGGTGCCAGCAGGAAAAGATTGAAGGGTGCGAAAGCCAGCACCACCACGGCACCCGCCAGAAAGGACACCGCGGTGGCGGGCCAGCCGACCAACGGTCGCCCGGAAAGCCAGAGCACCGGGGGCGGCGAGCCGCGCGAATCCGGCGACGGGTCGGAAGCGTTCATCCGGGGTGCGGCTCAGGAGACGACGGGATCGACGGGCGGAACCGGCTCGCCGACGCGTCGCATTTCCACCAGGTGCAGGCGGCGGTTGTCGGCGCGCAGCACGCGAAATTCCATGCCGTCGAAGGCCACGCTCTCGCCGCGCCTGGGAACGTGCCCGAACCGCGACAGCAGCAGTCCGCCGACGGTATCGAAATCCTCCTCGCTGTAGGCGGTCCGGAAAAAGGCGTTGAACTCCTCGATCGGCGTAAGCGCCTTGATCGTGTACCGGTCGCCCGGATGCTGCATGATCTGGGTCAGGTAGTCCTCGACGTCGTGCTCGTCCTCGATTTCGCCGACGATCTGCTCGAGCACGTCCTCGATGGTCACCAGGCCCGCGACGCCGCCGTATTCGTCGACGACGATGGCCATGTGATTGCGGCTTAGCCGAAACTCCTTCAGCAACACGTTCAGGCGCTTGCTCTCAGGTACGAACACCGCCGGCCGGAGGATCTCCTGCATGTCGAAGGTCTCGCCGCTGCCGTTCGGAAAGAAGCGCAGCAGATCCTTCGCGAGCAGGATACCCACCACCTCGTCACGACTGTCGGCGATCACCGGCAGGCGGGAATGGGCCGAGGCCACCACGTCGGGAATGATCTCTTCGAGCGCGGCCTCCCGGCGCACGACTCCCATCTGCGCCCGGGGCACCATGATGTCGCGCACCTGCATGTCGGACACGTTCAGCACGCCCTCCAGCATCGCCAATGCCTCGGGGTCGATGAGATCGCGCGCCTGTGCGGACCGGAGGTTCTCGAGCAGTTCTGTACGGTCGCGCGGCTCACTCGAGAGAATGGACCCGAGACGTTCCAGCAGGCCGCGCGACGGCGGCCCCTCGGGGCGGTTGGCGTCAGGCATCGGCATCGCCCCCCGTGCCCGGGAAGCCCGTTTGGGCACCGGCCTCCCACAGGCTTCGACCGGGTCCGGCTGGGTCGCTCCCGGACCCTGCCCGCAAAGCCCTCTTCGACGGCCCCCGTTCCCGAAGGTCCGGGATCACGAGGCTCGGTGGCCGCTGCGGCAGCTGTTCACTGCGCAGGAGGCCATTCCGGCGGGTTCCAGCCATGCTCAGGAAACCTCCGCGTACGGGTCCGGGTAGCCTAACCCGCCCAGTATCCGGCGCTCAATCGCCTCCATCGCCTCTGCCTCTGCCTCCGTCTGGTGATCCAGTCCCTGCAGGTGCAGCATGCCGTGCACCACCATGTGGGCAAAATGCGCCCGCAGATCCTTGCGCTGCGCATCGGCCTCCTCGGCCAGCACGGGCGCGCAGAGCACCACATCCCCAAGAAAGACCGGATTGCCCGGCAAAGTCGCCTCGGGCGGCGCCGGGAACGACAGCACGTTGGTCGGACGCTCCCGGCCGCGGAAGTCGCGGTTCAGCCGCAGCCCCTCCTGTTCGCCGACGATCCTGAGCACCACCTGCGCGGCTCCCCGGCCGCGCCAGGCGGCACGGGCGGCGCGGTGCAGGGCGGGAGCCGCAGGCCACCCGGCCCGCGGCAGCCCGTACTGCACCTGGATCTCAAGCATCGCCCTCGCGGCCACCGTTGCCGCCCTGCGCCGCGTAGGCCTCGACGATACGCTGCACCAGCGGGTGCCGAACCACGTCCTCTGCCTGGAAGCGCGTGATGTTCACGCCCTCGACACCCTCGAGGATCCGTGCCGCGTGGCGCAGACCGGAAAGCTGCCCCCTCGGCAGGTCGACCTGGGTCACGTCGCCGTTCACCACCGCGGTGGAACCGAAACCGATTCGGGTCAGAAACATCTTCATCTGCTCGACCGTGGTGTTCTGCGCCTCGTCGAGAATGATGAAGGCTTCGTTCAGCGTACGCCCGCGCATGTAGGCCAGGGGCGCAACCTCGATCACCTGCCGTTCCATCAGCCGGGCAACGTGGTCGAAGCCCAGCAATTCGTACAGCGCGTCGTACATCGGCCGCAAATAGGGATCGATCTTCTGCGCCAGGTCACCGGGCAGGAAGCCCAGTCGTTCCCCCGCCTCGACCGCCGGCCTGACCAGCACCAGGCGCCGAACGCGGTCCTGTTCCAGTGCCGCAACCGCGGCGGCGACTGCGAGGTACGTTTTTCCAGTGCCGGCGGGACCGATGCCGAAACTCAGGTCGTACCGGGAGATCGCGGACAGGTAGCGCACCTGCCGCGGGCCACGGCCGCGGATCACCGCCCGCCGCAGCCGGAGCACCGGTTCGCGCGGCTCCTCCCCCCGCAGGTCGGCGATGTGGGCTGCCTGCAGCGCGGTGTGCACCTGTTCCAGGCTTACCGGTTCCTCCCGCGCCATCGCGTGCAGCTCCCGGATCAGGGACTCGGCCGCCGTGACCGCCGCCTCGGGACCGGTGATGTTGAAACGTGAACCGCGATTGTGCACGTGCACGCCCAGCCGCGACTCGATCAGCCGGAGGTGGGCGTCCAGCGGGCCGGACAGGCGCGCCAGCGTCTCCTGGTCACCGGGCTCCAGCGTGAAGTCAGTGCGATTCTGCGACATGTGTCCGGCGCCTGCCGGTGTCGTGCCCTGCCGCGACGCCAGAGAGCACCCCGCGCAGCGAGTGCGGCTGCGCCTCGGTGATCAGCAGTTCAACCATCGAACCGGTCAGGTCGGGCGGACCGTCGAAGTTCACCACCCGGTTGTTCGCGGTGCGCGCGGCCAGACGCGATGGATCCCGGCGAGAGCGCCCCTCCACCAGCGCCTGCTGCAGGCTGCCGACCATCGCACGGTTGCGCCGCTGCCCCTGGGCCTCGAGCAGCGCCTGCAGCTCCTGCAAGCGGCGCTTCTTCACGGCCAGCGGTACGTCGTCCGGCAGGCTCGCCGCCGGCGTACCCGGACGGGCGCTGTAGATGAAGCTGAAGGAGAAATCGAAGTTCAGCTCCTCGGCCAGGCGCATCGTGGCCGCGTGGTCGTCTTCCGTTTCCCCCGGGAATCCGACAATGAAGTCCGATGACAGGTCAAGATCAGGACGCAGTTCCCGCAGCCGCCGGATCTTGGATTTGTATTCCAGCACCGTGTGGCCGCGCTTCATCAGTGCGAGGATGCGGTCGGAACCACTCTGGACCGGCAGGTGCAGGTGGCTGACCAGCTTGGGTTCGTCGGCGTACGCCTGGATCAGGCGATCCGAAAACTCCACCGGGTGCGAGGTGGTGAACCGCACCCGCTCGATCCCGTCGACCGCGGCCACGTAGTGGATCAACAGTGCAAGGTCGGCCATGTCGCCATCGTGGGTCGGCCCCCGGTAGGCGTTCACGTTCTGGCCGAGCAGGTTGATCTCCTTCACGCCCTGGGCCGCGAGCCCCGCCACCTCCGCGATCACGTCGTCGAAAGGCCGGCTGATCTCCTCGCCCCGGGTATACGGAACCACGCAGAAGCTGCAGTACTTGCTGCAGCCTTCCATCACCGACACGAAGGCGCTGGCACCGCTGGCCCTCGGCTCGGGCAGCCGATCGAACTTCTCGATTTCGGGGAAGCTGATGTCCACCACCGGGGTCCGCGTGCGCCGGACCTGCTCGACCAGTTCCGGCAGCCGGTGCAGCGTCTGCGGCCCGAACACCAGGTCGACGAACGGCGCGCGCTCGCGCAGCGCCGCACCTTCCTGGCTGGCAACGCAGCCGCCGACGCCGATGATCAGCTCGGGGCGCTGCTCCTTCAGCGACCGCCAACGACCGAGCAGCGAGAAGACCTTCTCCTGCGCCTTTTCCCGGATCGAGCAGGTGTTCAGCAGCAACAGGTCGGCGCTTTCCGGGTCGTCGGTGACCTCGGCGCCGTGGAACTCACGCAGCGCATCCAGCATCCGCGACGAGTCGTACTCGTTCATCTGGCAGCCGTGCGTCTGTATATACACGCGGCGCACGGCCGGGACCAAACCGGGTTGCTCCACGCAAACTTTCATCGCCGCGGGCCACCCCGAAAGATGAAAAGCCGAGCCACGGAATGCACGGACAGACACGGAACAGCGATCGAACCCGTTTCGCTTTCCGTGATTTCCGTGTCCTTCCGTGACTGTATTTTCCCGCTAGAACGGGACATCGTCATCCTGGATGGGTGTACGGCCGGAGGAGGGGCTGCCTCCACGCTGATCACCCCAGCCCGTGTCGGAGCCACGTTCCGGGTCGCCCGAAGGCATGGACCCGCCACGACCACCCAACAACTGCATTTCGTTCGCGACGATCTCGGTCGTGTACCGATCCTGGCCGTCCTGGCCCTGCCACTTGCGCGTCTGGATGCGGCCCTCGATGTACACCTGCGAGCCCTTGCTGAGGTACTGCGCCGCGATATCGCCAAGACGGCCGAACAGTACCACGCGATGCCACTCGGTGTTCTCGCGCTTTTCGCCGCTCTGCTTGTCGGTCCACTGCTCGCTGGTCGCCAGCCGCAGGTTGGTGATGGTCATACCCGTCGGCGTTTCACGCTTTTCAGGGTCGGCACCCAGGTTGCCGAGCAGGATCACTTTGTTTACTCCGCGGGCCATGGCATCTCCTTGTCGTTCGCTCGCTGGATCGGGCCACGTAGTTTAGCAAGCACCGCGCCAGGATGGGACATTGACTGCCGCACCCGGGGGCAAAGCGGGCACGACCGGGGTCAGGAACGCACCCCGTCGCCTTCCCGGCCCTGGGCCGGCCAACTGGTGAACAAAGCCCGCAACCTGCCCTCGTCGAAGCGCGCGGGGTCCACTTTCAGATACACGGCCGCTTCGGAGGCACTGACCCGGACCTCGCCGACACCGGCCAGCGTCCCGATCCGGGACTCCAGCTCGTCGGCGGCAGCACGCCATGACGCCGGCAAACCATAGGCCCGGTTCGAGAGGTGGCTCGGAGGCGCCATGGTTGCGGCAACCACCAGCCAGAGCGCCGCTCCCGCCAGACCCAGCGCGAACACCCAGGCCGTACCGGCATGGGTCAGAACGATCCCGCCCAGCATCCCGCCCGCGAAGATGCCGAGAAACTGGCTGGTGGAGAACACCCCCATCGCAGTGCCCTTGCCCAATACCGGCGCGGTCTTCGCGACCAGCGAGGGCAGCGTCGCCTCCAGCAGGTTGAAAGCGGCAAAGAACAACACCAGCGCGGCCCCCAGTGCCAGCCAGTGGCCCGCGACCGGCAACAGCGCCTGGACCAGCAGCAACACGACGATTGCGCCCAGCAGCGCGGGCTTCAGCGCGCGCCGGCGCTCCGCCCGGATCACCGCCGGGATCATCAGCAGGAAGCCCAGCACCAGCACCGGCAGATAGACCAGGTAATGCTGAGCCGGCGCCAGGCCGAGATCGGAGACCAGCATCAGCGGAAGCACCAGGAAGTTTGCGGCCAGAGTCGTGTGCAGGATGAACACCCCGATATTCAGCCGCATCAGTTCGTGATCGCGCAGCACCTGCGCCAGCCCCCCGGGGATCGGCACCATGTCCGGGTGCGGCAACGAGCGCAGCGGCCTCGGTACCCACAGGAACAGCAACAGCAGCGCGACCACCCCCAACCCTGCGGTCAGCCAGAAGATGCCCGAAAGCCCGAACCAGCGGTCCACGACCGGGCCCAGCACCATCGCTGCGGTGAAGGTCAGGCCGATCGACAGCCCGATCACCGCCAAAGCACGGGTGCGCCGCTCCTCCGCGATCAGGTCGGCGGTCAGGGCCAGCACCACTGCCGCCACCGCACCCGCGCCCTGCAGCGCGCGGCCAACGATCACCCCGTACACCGACTCGGCCAGCGCCGCCACCACGCTCCCGACGATCAGCATCACCAGACCCGCCGCGATCAGCGGCCTGCGCCCCACGCGGTCGGACAGGATCCCGAACGGGATCTGCAACAGCGCCTGCGTGAGCCCGTATATGCCCAGGGCCATCCCCATCAGGAACGGCGTGGCCCCGGGAAGCACATCCGCGTACAGCACGAAGACCGGCAGCACCATGAACAGCCCAGCCATGCGCACCGCGTAAATCGCGGCTAGTCCGGATGTGGCGCGCAGCTCCGTGGGCGTCATGGCCTGTGGTCGATCCTCGACGGTTCAATGGTTGCCGAATCTTACAGGGAATGCCCCCGCGGGGAATGTCGCCCATAAGGGAGGGTCGTTGGGCGGTCCGCCCCGGGACATCGTCACGGCACCCCGTTCACGTGGGCGCTGCAGAGTCCGCCAGCCGTCGGAAAACAGGCGCGCCCGCAGCGAGTGCTACCATATCCGGCTGAGCGCAAGAACTTCATTCACCCGGGGAGAGCATGGCGACGATCCGGATCCGCGGCGCACGCACGCACAACCTGAAGAACGTGGACCTCGACCTGCCACGGGAACGCCTGATTGTCGTCACCGGGGTCTCCGGCTCCGGGAAGTCCTCGCTCGCGTTCGATACGCTGTTCGCCGAGGGCCAGCGCCGCTACGTGGAAAGCCTGTCCACCTACGCGCGCCAGTTCCTGTCGATGATGGAAAAGCCCGACGTCGACCTGATCGAGGGTCTCTCGCCGGCGATCTCCATCGAGCAGAAGAGCACCTCCCACAACCCGCGCTCGACCGTCGGCACGATCACCGAGATTTACGACTACCTGCGGCTGCTGTACGCCCGCGCCGGGGAACCACGCTGCCCCGAACACGACGAAACGCTGGCCGCCCAGACCATCTCCCAGATGGTCGACCAGGTGCTCGCGCTGCCGGAGGGCGACCGGCTGATGCTGCTCGCCCCGATCGTGCGGGGGCGCAAGGGCGAGCACAGCCGTCAGCTCGAGACGATGCGCGCGCAGGGATTCCTGCGCGCACGGATCAATGGCGAGGTCTTCGATCTCGACGCGCTGCCGCCAATCGACCCCAAGAAAAAGCACGACATCGAGATCGTGATCGACCGTTTCAAGGTGCGCGACGACCTCCGGCAGCGGCTGGCCGAATCCTTCGAGACCGCAACCGCGCTCGCCGACGGGCTGGCCCTGGTCGCGTGGATGGATGAACCGGAAAAGGCCCCGCTGGTGTTTTCGGCCCGCTTCGCCTGCCCGGTCTGCGGATACGCGATCCGGGAGCTCGAACCCCGACTGTTCTCCTTCAACAACCCTGCCGGGGCCTGCCCGGCCTGCGACGGGCTTGGAGTGCGGCAGTTCTTCGACCCCGAGCGCGTGGTCGCAGTCCCCGAACTGAGCGTCGCGGGTGGTGCGGTGCGCGGCTGGGACCGCCGCAACGCCTGGTATTTCAGCATGATGCTGAGCCTGGCCGAACACTACGAATTCAACGTCGAGACCCCGTGGCAGGATCTGCCCCCATCGGTCAGGGCCGTGATCCTGCACGGTTCGGGCGTCGAGAAGATCCGTTTCTCCTACCCCGGCGCCGATGGCCGCCTGCGCACCGAGACGCGGCGCTTCGAAGGTGTGATCCCCAATCTGGAACGCCGCTATCGCGAGACCGATTCGCCCGCGGTGCGCGAGGAACTGGGCCGCTACCTGGCCAGCCACGCCTGCCCCGAGTGCGACGGCACCCGGCTGAATGCCGGAGCGCGCCACGTGTTCATCAGCGGCCAGAACCTGCCGGCGATCACGCGCATGAGCGTCGCCGATGCCCGCGAGTTCTTCCACGGTCTGCGCCTGCCGGGACGCTTCGCGCGAATCGCGGAGAAGATCGTGCGGGAGATCGATTCGCGGCTCGGCTTTCTGGTCGACGTCGGCCTGGACTACCTGACACTCGACCGGCCGGCAGAGACCCTCTCCGGCGGCGAGGCGCAGCGCATCCGCCTCGCCTCCCAGATCGGATCGGCGCTGGTCGGCGTGATGTACATCCTCGACGAACCGTCGATCGGCCTGCATCAGCGCGATAACGAGCGCCTGCTCCGGACCCTGGTCAACCTGCGCGACCTCGGCAACACGGTGATTGTCGTCGAGCACGACGAGGAGGCCATTCGCCGCGCCGATTACGTGGTGGACATCGGCCCTGGCGCCGGCCGGCACGGCGGACGGATCGTGGCCAGCGGCCGACCGGCAGATATCGAGGAACATCCCGACTCCCTGACCGGAGCCTACCTCACAGGCCGGCAGTCCATTGCGGTGCCCAAGCGGCGCACGCCGCTGGACCCGGACAGGCAGTTGACCGTCCGCGGCGCCCGCGGCAACAACCTGAAACAGATCGACGCCGCCTTCCCCGTTGGCCTGCTGACCTGCGTAACCGGCGTTTCCGGATCCGGAAAATCCACGCTGGTGAACGACACCCTGTACCCCGCTGTCGCCAACACCCTCCACCGAAGCGCCCACGATGTGGCGCCCCACGAGCGCATCGACGGGCTCGATTGGATCGACAAGGTCGTGGACATCGATCAGAGCCCGATCGGGCGCACGCCACGCTCGAACCCCGCGACCTACACCGGCCTGTTCACGCCCATCCGTGAACTGTTCTCCGCCACCGCCGAGGCGCGTTCACGCGGCTACAAGCCCGGCCGCTTCTCCTTCAACGTTCGCGGCGGCCGCTGCGAGGCCTGCCAGGGCGACGGCGTGATCAAGGTCGAGATGCACTTCCTGCCGGACGTTTTCGTGCCCTGCGACGTCTGCCGCGGCCAGCGGTACAACCGCGAGACGCTCGAAGTGCGCTACAAGGGCCGCAACATTCACGAAGTGCTCGAGATGACGGTCGAGGACGCGCTGGAATTCTTCGGCGCGGTTCCAGTGATCCGGCGCAAGCTGGAGACGCTGATGGACGTCGGCCTGTCCTACATCCAGCTGGGCCAGAACGCGACCACGCTTTCGGGCGGCGAAGCGCAGCGCATCAAACTCGCGCGCGAACTCTCCAAGCGGGATACCGGGCGCACCCTGTATATCCTGGACGAACCCACCACCGGATTGCATTTCCACGACGTGGAGCAATTGCTGGCCGTGCTGCACCGGCTGCGCGACCACGGCAACACGGTGGTGGTGATCGAACACAACCTGGACGTGATCAAGACCGCGGACTGGCTGATCGACATCGGTCCGGAGGGCGGCGAACGCGGCGGCCGGATCCTGGTGGCCGGCACCCCCGAGACAGTCGCAGCCACGCATAACAGCCACACCGGCCGCTTCTCCTTCAACGTCCGCGGCGGCCGCTGCGAGGCCTGCCAGGGCGACGGCGTGATCAAGGTCGAGATGCACTTCCTGCCGGA
>PULL01000304.1 GCA_003550945.1 Thioalkalivibrio sp.
CACGGGCCTGCCACTGAAAACCATCGAGCCGGTGCTCCAGCAGGCGCGAGAGCGCGGGCTGCTGGACTGCGACCCCGGTATCCTGCGGCCCACCGAGCGCGGGCTGCGTTTCCTGAACGACCTGCTGGAGATGTTTCTGGAAGAAGATGACCCGGCCGATTGAGTTTGTCAGCTATCCCTGCCCGTGGTGCGGTGCCCCCGGCGATACCAGCGTCGACATGGTCAGCGGGGAAAGGGAGTGGGTCGAGGACTGCAGTGTGTGCTGTTCCCCGATCGTGTTCAGGCGCGTGGATTCGGGCGGAGGCGAAGAGCCCGAGATCGCGGTCTGGCGGGAGGGGGAATGAGCCCGGTCCCGGACTACTCGCCCATGGACTGCGCGCAGTACTCGCGGCTGGAACTCGCGATCCTGCAGCGGCGGGCGCTGCGTCTGCGCTGGGTCTGGCGGGGCATCACGCACCTGGAGATGGTGCGTCCGGTCGATCTTCGCACCCGGCGTCACGCCGAGTACCTGATACTGCGCGACACTGCCGACCGGCGCCGCATCCTGCGCCTGGACCGGATCGCGAAGTTCGAAGTGCTGTAGCCGCGGCCGGGTGGGACTGGCTGTTCAGCTGCGGCGCATCATGTCGAAGAAATCGGCGTTCGTCTTCGACGACTGCATGCGCCCGAGCAGGAATTCCATCGCCTCCAGATCGTCCATCCCGTGCAGGAACTTGCGCAGGATCCAGAGCTTCTGAAGCTCGTCGGGCTCGGTCAGCAGTTCCTCGCGACGGGTGCCGGAACGGTTCACATTGATCGCCGGGTACACGCGTTTCTCCGCGATGCGGCGATCCAGGTGAATCTCCATATTGCCGGTGCCCTTGAACTCCTCGTAGATCACCTCGTCCATCTTCGACCCGGTATCGACCAGGGCGGTGGCGAGAATGGTCAGGCTGCCGCCTTCCTCGATATTGCGCGCGGCACCGAAGAAGCGCTTCGGCCGATGCAGCGCGTTTGCGTCCACGCCGCCGGTGAGCACCTTTCCGGAACTGGGTACCACGGTGTTGTAGGCACGCGCGAGACGGGTGATCGAGTCGAGCAGAATCACCACGTCACGCTTGTGCTCGACCAGCCGCTTGGCCTTCTCGATCACCATCTCGGCGACCTGCACGTGCCGTGTGGCCGGTTCGTCGAAGGTGCTCGACACCCCCTCGCCCTGCACCATCCGGGTCATCTCGGTGACTTCCTCGGGCCGTTCGTCGATCAGCAGCACGATCAGGTAGGCGTCGGGGTGGTTGGTCGCGATGCTCTGGGCGATGTTCTGCAGCATCAGCGTCTTGCCGGCCTTCGGCGGAGACACGATCAGCCCGCGCTGACCCTTGCCGAACGGCGCTACCATGTCGATCACGCGTGCGGTGATGTCTTCGGTGGAGCCGTTGCCGCGCTCCATGCGCATGCGCTGGTTCGGATGCAGCGGCGTCAGATTCTCGAACAGCACCTTGTGCCGCGCGTTCTCGGGCGGCTCGAAGTTGATCTGGGACACCTTCAGCAGCGCGAAGTAGCGCTCGTTGTCCTTGGGTGGCCGGATCTTGCCGGAGATCGTGTCCCCGGTGCGCAGCCCGAAGCGCCGGATCTGGCTCGGCGATACGTACACGTCGTCCGGACCGGCCAGGTAGGAGCTGTCGGCGCCGCGCAGGAAGCCGAAGCCGTCGGAGAGAATCTCCAGCACCCCGTCACCGAAAATCGGTTCGCCGTTCTTTGCGTGCGCTTTCAGCAGCGCGAAGATGATGTCCTGCTTGCGGGCCCGGGACATGTTCTCGATGCCCTGGGATTCGGCGAACGCGACCAGTTCGGCAGCGGTTTTCTGCTTCAGTTCGGTGAGATTCATCAGCTGCTGTTCAAACGTGAGTAGATGCGGGATCGCGACGCGACCGGACCGGGAAATGCGGGCTCTGGGGGGAGGGCGGGAGGCGCCGCACGGCAGCGCGTTACGCGAATATAGGCGAGCGCGCGGCTTCAGGCAAGTGTTGAAGCCACGGAAGTCCCGGTTGGGCGCCGACTCCCGCCGGGAGGGCGCCCAAAGAGGTGATCAGAGATGCTGGTCGAGGAAGGCAGTCAGCTGCGACTTGCTCAGGGCGCCGACTTTCGTGGCCTCGACGTCTCCGTCCTTGAACAGCATCAGCGTCGGAATCCCTCGGATGCCATACTTCGGCGGCGTTGCGGGGTTCTCGTCGATATTCAGTTTGGCAACCCTGAGTTTGCCGTCGTATTCTTCAGCGATCTCGTTGAGAATCGGGGCGATCATCTTGCAGGGCCCGCACCACTCGGCCCAGTAGTCCACCAGTACGGGCCGGTCGGATTTGAGAACGTCCTCCTCGAAACTGGCATCCGAGATATGATGAATGTTTTCGCTCACTCCGGCTCCTCGTTGATTGGCTGTGGGGCGCGGACACCGTGCCCTCCGTCACCCGCTACTATCGTTCAATTTCGCGGGTGAATTCAAGTTGACCGGACGTTTTCTACCCATGGGAGTCACATGACCGAAGCCGACAAATCCAGCATCCGCTTCGAAGATTTCGCACTGCCTGAACCCGTGCTGCAGGGTGTCCGCGACGCGGGATTCGAGTTCTGCACCCCGATCCAGGCGCTCACCCTGCCGATCGCGCTGGCGGGACGCGATGTCGCCGGCCAGGCGCAGACCGGAACCGGCAAGACCGCGGCGTTCCTGCTCGCCGCCTTCGACCGCCTGCTGCGCCATCCTCCGGCCGACGACCGGCGCGCGACCGACGTGCGGATGCTCGTGCTGGCACCGACCCGTGAGCTGGCGATCCAGATCCACAAGGATGCGCTGCTGCTCGGCCGCCACACCGGCCTCAGCTTCGCACTCGCCTACGGCGGCACGGGTTACGAAAAGCAGCGCGAGGAACTTGCCGCCGGCGCCGACGTGCTGATCGGCACCCCGGGGCGGATCATCGACTACCACAAGCAACATGTGTTCGGCCTGAAGCGCGTCGAAGTGGTGGTGCTGGACGAGGCCGACCGGATGTTCGATCTCGGCTTCATCAAGGACATCCGCTATCTGCTCCGCCGCTGCGCGCCTCCGTCCCACCGCCAGTCCATGCTGTTCTCGGCCACGCTGTCCTGGCGGGTGATGGAACTGGCCTACGAGCACATGAACAACCCGAAAAAGGTCCAGGTCGAGGCCGAGACCGTCACCGCCGACAAGATCCGGCAGGTGATCTACTACCCGGCCAACGAGCAGAAGATACCGCTGCTGATCGGGCTGGCACGGAAGATCCAGCCGGAACGCGCAATCGTGTTCGTGAACACCAAGCACTGGGCCGAGCGCGTCTGCGACTGGCTGAACGCCAACGGGCTCAAGGCCGCCCTGCTCTCGGGCGATGTGCCGCAGACCAAGCGCACACGACTGCTCGCCCAGTTTGCCGATGGGCAGTACACCTTCCTGGTCGCCACCGACGTGGCGGCACGAGGCCTGCACATTCCCGACGTGACCCACATCTTCAACTTCGACCTGCCCCAGTCGGGCGAGGACTACGTGCACCGGATCGGGCGCACGGGCCGCGCCGGCGCCGAGGGCGACGCGATCAGCTTCGGCTGCGAGGACTCTGCATTCTACCTGCCCGACATCGAGTCCTATCTCGGGCGGCGCATCCCCACGGAGATGCTGTACCCCGAGGATCTGCCCGAGTCACTGAACCGGCCGCCCCCGCGCGCGCGGCGCAAGCCCGGAGACCGACCCCGGGGGCCACGAGGCGGGGAAGCGCCGTCGGGAGGCGGCCGCAAACGCGGCGGCCCGCGAGGCCCGGCTCCGGGGGGACGACGGCGCCCGCCACGCAAGCCGGCGCCCGAAAAGACCTGAGCCAAGGAACCCCTGCCGGACTGCGACGCATCACCCCCCGCTTTCCCTGCAGGGAGTGCGCCCGCTGCCGCGGATGCGCGCTCCCGTAACCCAAGCCGGGAGCGAACTCCCGCATCCCACGCTCACACGGCGTCGCCCCAGATTGCGTAGACCGGATCCGAAGTCGGCAGCGATCCCGCGTACTGGTCTTCCGGCGGCCGCGGCAAGCCGCGCAACGACCAGGTCTTCAGCGCCCCGAAGCCACCGGCCCCGAGGAAAAACTCCAGCACCAGACCCATGCGCTCGAACTCGTGCAACTGCGCCCAGAGCGCGATCGCCTTCGGCGGGAACCAGCGGTTCGAGAAGGTGATCACGAAGCGGCCACCCGGACGCAGCACCCGGCGGACTTCGCGGAAGACTTCGAGCGGACGCACCAGGTATTCCACCGACACGGTACACAATGCCGCGTCGAAGCGACTGTCGGGCCAAGGGAGGCGTGGCTCGGCATTCAGGTCCTGAACCACCCGCTCGGTAAGCATCGGGTTTGCGGCCAGTTCCTCGGCATTCATCCCCAACCCCGCGACCCGGGACAACCTGGCCCGCTCATCGAGGTGAGACGTCCAGCTGCTCATCAGATCCAGCACGTCGGCACCGTCGGGCAAAAGGCTCCGGTACAGATGGGCGATCCTGCCACGCGCGGTGTCGTCCAGGTGATGCACCATCCGCGGCACGGCGTAGAAATCGGCATCCGGGCCCGGATCGCCTCGCGCGAAGGGGTCGCCGGAGTGGAAGTCGGTCGGCTGGCCGCGCCAGCGCGCCTGCATGCCGGGCCCGTTCGTGACCGCCGCCCGCCCGAGGTCCACGGGCGCTTCACCACCTGGAGCCCGATCCAGCACCCGAAAGTCCAGATCGAGCGCCAGTCCTGCCAGCGGATGATTGAAGTCGACGTTCATCTCGCCGTCCGCGGCGATCGAGGTCACGCGGAAGGCGGTCGGAGGACCTGGGGGCAGCCCCGGGGCTCCGGAGAGGAAAGACCCGGGATAGAAACGGCCGGCACGGGGTTCAACCTGCAGGCGCCCGTGCGTGCGACGGAAAAAGCCACCGGGAATGGTGACAAGACGCTCGGACCGCCAGTCCGGGACGAGTTCGCCGGCCTCGAAGGAATGGGTCAGCGTCCCGCCTGAGCCGACATCGAGCAGACCGCGCAGGCCGGGAGACAACGCCTCGGCTTCGGGGCAGGGCAGCAGACGGCTGTCGACGTGGCTGGCCTCGCGGCTCCGCCAGCGCAGGGTGACCCCGAGCCCGCGAGCGCGTGAATTCGGCGCCGCGGATACCTCCGCGCACAGGTGTTCGAAAGGATCAGGGTGAAGCATTGCGTGCCCTGCCGGCGAGTCCAAAGGGCTCCGCACAGGGGCCCGGAAGGCGGGAGCACCGAAGCGACCCGCAGTTCAAATCGGCCGCGCGACCTTCCGGTGTCGCGCGGCCGGGAGGATCAGGGACGCTTGGGGGTCGTGTATTCCGCGACCTTGTGGAACGGCTCCCAAATGGTTTCGTACCCGACGTAACCCTTTTCGTTGGGCGCCTTTTGCCGCGTCTTCATAAACCGCGACGTGCCCTCCGGGACCTTGGGCCGCTCTTTTGCTGGTTCGCTCATCATTCACCTCATCTCAATGACATAAGGGGGTATGAAAACGCCGACGTCAGCCCCCCAACTCACTGACAGATCCGGCCAAAACAATACCGCTCTATTCAGATCGGCACAACGCGCCCGCTCGTGACCTCAGGGGCGGTCTCCACCTTGCCTCCGTGCTCGATTTCCTCCTCGGTCGCGTCGCGGACCGTCTTGATTTCAAGCTTGAAAATCACTTCCCTGCCACACAGCGGATTGTTGCCATCGATGGTCACGGACTTTTCGTCCACCCGCGTCACCAGAAAGCTCTTGGTTTCGCCCCGGTCGTTCTCCATCAGGATCGCGGTACCCACCTCGCGGTACTCTTCCGGAACGTTTTCGATATGATCCGTGATCACCAGCGATTCGTCCCGCGGGCCATAGATCGCGTTGCAGTCGATCGGCACCTCGATCCGATCACCGGCGGACCGACCCTCGAGCCGGCCCATCACCGTCGGTGACAATATTTCGTTCACACCGTGAACGTAGCCCAGCGGGTACTCGACCGCGGTCAGCACCTGACCCGACTTCCGGTCGACCACCTCATAGGTCAGTTCGACGTACTTGTTCGCTTCGATCACATCTTTTTTCATCGCAGAACCGCCGCCTCAGAAAATGGATGCGCCGAAGATCCGCACCTCTCCGTTCTCGAAGCCGAGCACCATGCGGCCGAGCCATTCCCCTTCCTTCTTGGTGCTCCTGACCCGGTACAGCACCGTGACGTGCTCGCCGCGACGAATAAGCCCCAGATAGTCCCAGTCCTCGCTGAGATGGCGCGTCAATTCGCTCTTCGCGAACTGGTTGCCGACCTCGATCTCGTTGAGCCCGAAGGTGAGGCTGTAGGAGAACTTGCGGACGAACTTGCCATAGTCCCCCTCGTTGGAGGACGTGACCAGTTCGCTCCACATCGGGTGCGCCACTTCCACGATCTCTTCGTCGGAAAGTTCGATGATGTTCTTGGTTGCTCCCGGTGTGGCCGGAGCGTCCGCTGCACTGTTCATATCAAAAGTCCCGGACGGGGAGACTGAAAAAGAAAACCAACGCCAAAGCGCGCCGGCCTCCTTCGGGTTCCTGCGAAGCGGTGGGGGAGTCACCCCCCACCGCATTTGGGTGTCACTCTTCGGTGCTTACCAGGTGGTAGCAGGGAGCCTTCTCCATGGTGTACTCGCCCGTCTTCGGATCACGACGGGACACGGTGAGAACGTGCCAGTTCTCATCGTCGAGCTTCATGGCATCACCCCGGTAGTAGTAACCCGGCCAACGCGTTTCTTTGCGGAACAACGTGTGCTGGAACACGCTCTCCGAGGTGAGGTACCGGTGCTTGAGCTCCCAGGCGCGAAGCAGTTCGTGCAGGTTTTCAGCGCCCAGCTTCTCGAGATCCTCCTCGAGGATCTTCATCTTCTTCATGCCGATGTTGAGCAGCTTTTCGTTCGTCATGTAGCTGACGGTCACGCCACCGCAGTACTCGTCCATCAGTTTCTGGAGACGATCCAGACCCTGCCGCGGACTCAGGATGTTCGGATGAACCGTGCCGGCCACCACTTCGTTGCGGTACACCTTGTAGTGCTCCAGCGGCTTGAAGATCTCCGCTTTCCGATCTTCGATCTGCTTGTCGGAAACCCGGATGCCCTCGGCCTTGCCGTCGTCGATGTACTTGCACGCCGCTTTCGCGGCCAGACGGCCCTCGGTGAAGGAACCGGACGAGAATGCGTGCGGAGTGCCCCCCACCGCGTCGCCCGCGCCGAACAGGCCCGCGACGGTCGTCATGCGGTTGTAGCCCCAGAAATACTCGGGGGGCGACACGTCCTCGGGACCGGAGCACCACGCGCCACAGCCCGTGGCGTGAGAGCCCATTACGTACGGCTCGGAGGTGGTCAGTTCGGGGTTCTCGTTCTTCGGATCGACGTCGGTTGCGGCCCAGAGCACCGCCTGACCGACCGTCATGCCGAGGAAGTTTTCCCAGCCCACTTCTTCAAGGTGCGGATCCTGGAACGCTTCCATCGTGACCATGTGGATCGGGCCACGGCCGGCGTTCACCTCGTTGATCAACGCGTGGTTGCGCAGACAGGTCGGGATCGGGCGGTGGGTCCGGTGCGAAGCTTCCGGATCCAGGTACTCCTTGCCCACCATCTTCTGCAGCTCGGGGAACCAGTTGGATTCGTACTCTTCACCCAGGCCGTTCTGCGTGTAGGTCTTCAGGTGCAGGAAGTACGCGCCAACCGGGCCGTAGCCGTCCTTGAATCGGGCCAGCACGATGCGGTTCTCCATCTGGGTCATCTTCGCGCCAGACTGGATCAGCAGGCCATACGCCGAGCCCGAGGACCAAGGTGCGTACCAGACGCGACCCGCACCCTCGCCGACCGAACGCGGCTTGAAAATCATCGACGCGCCGCCGGCGGCGACGATCACGGCCTTCGACTTGAAGACGTGGTAGTTGCCGGTGCGGACGTTGAAGCCCACGGCACCGGCAACCCGGTTCTCCTTGGCTTCGTCCATCAGCAGATGCGTAACGCAGATGCGGTTGAACACCTTGTCGGCAGACTTCTTGGCGGCCTCGGCGACGATCGGCTTGTAGGACTCGCCGTGGATCATGATCTGCCAGCGGCCTTCACGCTGGTAGGAGCCCGTCTTGGGGTTGCGCATCAGCGGCAGACCCCATTCCTCGAACTGGTGCACGGCGGAGTCGACGTGGCGGGCCATGTCGAACAGCAGGTCCTCGCGGACCATGCCCATCAAGTCGATGCGCGCGTAACGGACGTGGTCCTCGGGGTTGTTCTCACCCCAGCGGGTACCCATGTAGCAGTTGATCGCGTACAGGCCCTGCGCCACCGCGCCGGAGCGGTCGATGTTGGCCTTTTCGGCGATAATGATCTTCTTGTCCTGCCCCCAGTACCGGGCCTCGAAGGCGGCACCCGTGCCGCCCAGTCCAGCGCCTACTACGAGGACGTCGATGTTGTCTTCGACGATCGTGTCGTGTGCCATCAGTAGTACACCCCTTCTTTCATCTTGAGACCGTTGCTCTCCAGCGTGTGCAGCCCGCCATCATCCATGCGGATGTACTTGGGCTCGTTGAACAGCAGCTGGCTGTCGCGCATCTCCTTGCTGGGCCCGCTGACCTCGGCAAGCTTGGGAATATGCTTGCCCCAGGGCTTGGTCGTGATCGGCGAAAGAAACTCCTTCTCCCGGCCATCGCGGAACTTGATCTTCCAGGCGATGGTGCCGCGTTCCTCATTGCGGTCCACGCGCACGCTGTGCCCCAGCGGAGCGAAGTCGGCGTAGCCGCGGGCGTCGATCGCGTGGTGCGGGCAGGCCTTCACGCAGGAGAAGCACTCCCAGCACATGCTGGGTTCGATGTTGTAGGCGCGGCGCGTGGTGGGGTCGATATGCATGATGTCTGACGGGCAGATGTCCACGCAGTACCCGCAGCCATCGCATCGGGTCATGTATACGAAAGTAGGCATGGTGATCCTCGATCAATGGTGTTGATCAGTTGACTGGCTTATTAGTAGTGGTTCGGCGCTTCCCGCTTGATGCCCAGACCCATGTCCATGGGGGCGTTGCGCAGCAGCTCCAGCGAATGCCGCTGCTGTTGTTCGGGATCGTCGCGTGTGATGGTGGGGAGGTTCTCCGCGGAGCCATCCGCCCGGGTGATGCGCTTCTGGTAGGCCGCAGCCGGCTTGAAGAACATGTGCGCGAACTTCGACCAGTACACGGTACCGAACAGCGTGGTGCTGCCGGCGATGAACAGGGCGAAGAAGAGCCAGCCGATCGCGGTGCCCTGGGTGAAGGACCACAGCAGAGCGAAGGTGGCGGTGGCGAGAAGCGACAGGATGAAGATGTCTCCCCGCGACACGCGGTACCAAGGGTACCCCTCGGAGGACACGTCGACACGGATCGCGAACCAGAACCAGTAGCCTCCGGCGGCGACGGACAGCGCGCCCAGATGCCACAGCAGTGACAGGAACGGAGCGGCCTCGGCGCCGGGGGCGGTGCGCCCGAAAATCAGGATGGCACTCACCACCACGAAGACGATGAAGCCATACATCATCAGCAGATGGGAATACCGCCGCTGCGAATTGGCGAATTCGCCAGCCGTCAGCACCTCCTTCCCTACCGTCTTGACCATGAGCCCGATTTTCTCGCCGGAACCCACGCTGCGTTTTGCGCTCTGTTGTGCCTTCTTCGCGTTCTCGAAGAAATACTTGGCGTTCTTCTTGTGAAGCATGTCGAGAATCACGCCTCCGGCCACCAGGATGACCATCAGCACGACGTAGGTCTGCATAACCGCCGGCGGAATGACCGCTGCGAGTTCG